>CAYMDG010000006.1:0-37559 GCA_964388905.1 uncultured Bacteriovoracaceae bacterium | reverse complement strand
AGAGCACAGGATTCCTAATCCTGGTGTCGCAGGTCCGATTCCTGCCGGGGGCACTTGTCGTAAAGCCATTCTATAAAAAACCATCAACCCGGCCTTTTTCATATTATATTGTTTTGCCCCACAATAGCCCCACATTTTTTATTTAAATAACATCTATAAGCGATCAATAATCGTTGTTTAATAGATGGTCCTAATCAATGAGGGAGGCACCAAATTATTAAATCATATTATTTCAGATAAGGGATTGTTAACGGACATCTTGCACATTACACTGCAAAAGCTTTCCTGAGATCTCCTCGTTTGTTATATCCGATACACTTATTCTCAAAATAACGCATAATGATGTCTCTACCATTACCAGATGGCGCATAGGACTTCACAAAATTGTAGAGCTCTTCCCAAGTAACACGAATGAAGTGATGTTGGTCATTTCTGAAGATGAAACGTGCGAAGTCATCGACGATCTCTTTGTCATTCGCATCACGCACAAGACTGATAAGGTAGAATGACTTCTTTTCCCTGGCCATCCAAGTGCCTAGTAGCCAAAATCGGAGGAGTTCGTACCTTGCATTCTTTATGGCTATTGTGTGAAAGTCTGATAGGAAAACCTGCTTGAACCAGTTGTTCCCACCGGTGAGATATTTCTTTAATCTTCCCTCTCCACTCGGCCTTGTCTCATTCTTGGCAGTGATCTTTGCTTCAAAGAAAAAAAGGGCCTCATCCGTATTAATGATCACATCAGGTTCCGAGCCCCTACTGATTGCTTCCCCGAACTCTTTTCTCGCCTGATTCAGCATGGGCCAAGAATCCTTTTTTTTCTGGCTGTAGGACCAGTATATGATTTCAGCACTTGTGCTATTGTTGTTAGATAATGTCCTGAGAAAGCACTGAAGCTGTCCAGATTTTTCAAGATATCTGAAGCCATTCCAGGTCACAGCATCCTCGCTGTTATCGCGCGCCATGCGTGACTCACGTTTGACAGTAGAGATGTTTCCCAGCAGTACAAGATCTTCCTGATCTTTCCAAAGGATGTTGTCCAGATCGCTTCCATATTCAAATGTTGAGGAAGATATATAAATGCCATGGGTGGGACATTTGAACCGGTCATAACTGGCAAATCGGTTTCTCTGGCGAGCCACCTTGTGGGCGCACCCAAGTACTGGACACTCGACACTTGTCTCGGTTATTTCAATATGTTCTTTCAGATCTTTTAATCCGTACACACTTTGCCCAAAGCTTTTTGAACTTCAGAAAAAGCAGATACTGAATTCGCAGTACGACACAATAGACGGTGTGCTTCTGCATGATTATCAGCCTTGATTTCTTCATCTGCCTTCCTGATATTATCCCGTACGGTATTCGCCCAGATTGTATAACTGTTAACTGTTGCTTGTTCTTGATTTATCTGGTTGAGAGCTGCTCGTTTCAAGCTAGGGAATAATGGATCAATACCACAGTCAGTAAAAGCCTTAGATATTTTGAAATCTTTATCTGTGTTGAACCCATCTATGAGGTTTTCTAAATCTACCCCAGTCATAATGGAACTATCCTTTCGAAACTTTTGTTAAATGTAGTTTTCTAATCTGAGAGGGTGCGATCAGTACCCCTATCAATAAAGCAAACCTTATTCTTCAACTCTCCACCTCTAGCCTAAACGCAAGCTGGCGTGCAAGGGATGCAGGCAGAGGAATGCGTGAAGCCAGCTTGTCCGTGGCATGGGCACTCACATCAAACTTCTCACCCATGACTACGCTGAACCAGCGTTCGCGGTCCATGACAACACGGTACATCTTCTCATCCTGCGTTTCCGATACATAAGGTAAGTAAACATAAATCGGCTTACCGCACTGTTCTGCCTTTGCCCCTACACGATCCACACGTCCGGTCCGTTGCTCCAGTGTACTGGGATTCCAGCACAGATCGTGGTGGATGATTTGGCGGCAGTTGAGATGAAGGTCCACCCCCTCAGCCATGACACTACTCGCTACGAGCACCTCGGGGAAAAATGGAGTATTGAATGCAAGCATCAGTCGCTGGCGCGTATCCTGCCGAGAAGTTCCATTAACCAGGCGTACATTAGGGATGAGGAGATTGGTATTCTCACCCTGGATCTCATCATCGGAATAGATGCCTTTTGTAAAGTGCTCTCCTGTCTGTATCTTGGTAACTGCATCAATAAAATTATGCCTGCTCTCGCTTCTTTGATCGAGGAAAGAAAAGAATCCCTGTAGCAGCTTCCGTAATGTCATATTGGACTGGTCCACATGATTGAATGCCTCTACAATGGCAGCTTCATCGATCCTGCCTTCCTGAAGAGAAAAGTATCTCACAAGGAAGGACGGTGTGCGAATCATTCGCCGTACAACCTCCTGCAAGTCATCCTTGTGATCTGAGAGGCCTGTATAAGTCTCCAACATCCTGGTAATCTCATCATCACAGAAACGTCTGGCTGGAGATTCCGCATCAAAAAACCGCCTGCCGATACGGTCTAGTTCATCAAATACAGCTGCCTCGGAACATTGGAGTTTTTTCATACCCTGCTCGGCTATCTTTTTGCGAATAGCATGTGATATGCCCAGACGTAGGATCTTGCCGGTTGCTATGAAGTGACAAAACACTAGTACCTTCTCTCCCTGGCTCCATTCCTTTACAACCCGTTCAACCGTTGCGGCTATCTTGGGATGGGTCAGAGAGGCATCAATGTCTCCCTGTGGGACGATAGTTGAAAGGTGATCCAGATACCAATGTAAAGGTCCTTCATCTATGGGCCTGTCAATTAGACCATTCGCATCGAGATCTTCTGCGCATTCATTTCCCTGCGAGGTCTTCCGCGTATGGAGAAACGCCTCATAGCTCGATGCCAGACCCTCTGCAAATACCGAACGGCAGTTCGGCGAGCATGCTGTTGCCCTGGCAGCCAAGAGAAACGGGACAATGGTGTCACCCGTTACATTCAAGCCGCCCACAGGACTTTCAGAGGTTTCACCCGTGATCAACTTGCCGGGGAGCTTCTTTCTTCTTGGTTCTCCCTGATATGGTGCTGGTAATGCCCTCGGCTTCAGGTGGCGTATGACCCAAGGCTTCAGGATATTCTCCGCAGTGCGCATCCGTTCCTCAGCCAGCCTGTAGCAATGGAGAACCCTCTCAGTTTGCGGCGTAAGGCCTATCATGCTCTGTATACAATCCCACCATCGGTCAGGGTCATCATAATTCTGCTCGCAGAGTACAAGGTCTTCAGAACGCAGACGGCCCCATGCATCGTCAAGACGCAACGTCGATTCCTGGGCTGAATCAAGGGAGTTCCTCAGTCCATTCACCCCTTCAAGAAAGCCTCTTCTGCCGCTATGTGGTGCTAGAGGGCTATCCCAGGCAATACCCTCGAATCGCTCTACCACCGAGCATAACTCGACATGCCCAAGCTGGAACGGTGTTGCAGTGAGGAACAACATCCTCTCGAATACACTGTTCAGAGCCCCTTTCTTTATCTCTTCCATATCGTCCTTGGCATCCTGGCACCGGAAAAGTGAAGCAAGTTGGGTGGACTCGTTCTTAAGATGATGGGCTTCATCAAGGATCAACAACGGAAGACGAAACTGCATGTGTTGAATACACTGAGACCATATTAAATGGAGTTCATCCTGAATGCCTTTTCGTACTTCCTCCAGGCGTTTCTCAAAAGATGCACTTCTGTTCTTTGGAATCATGCACAGCTTTTCATACAGGCTGTTTGTATCCAAGTGATTGAGTATGTCAATAACAGCCTGGGGCACCGGGTCATCATCGTTTGTGGGGTCATTGTCACCCTCAGGGTCAATCCCCTGCCTGTGCAGAACCTTCAACCATGTGGATGGATGTTTTTCCAGGAGTTCCATCCATAACCCGTGGCCATACTTGCGATCCATCCAGGAAGATCGGAGCAAACTCCCCATGACCTTGCAGAGATTTAACTTGAGTTGCCCTGTGCCATGCCTGTAACGCAATGCCTGCTGTATCAGGGCGAGCTTCACCCATTTGTCAGCCAAACCTCTGCTCATTGCCCCGTGTGTGACAAAGATGATGGACTTACGTTTCTCCAGCGGGTCATCAATGAGTTTGAGAAATGCTACGGCCCGAGTTGCCGTTTCATAAGATACCTTGTCGCGAATTTCCGGAGCCAGGCAATGGGCACAAAAAGTTTCAAAATCCTGCGGCCACTTCTTTTGCAATGAGGGTGGAACCATGACTACAACGGGCAGACGCTCCTCGTTTCCCAGTGCAGTGGATATCGCCACTGCCAGGGCAACAAAGGTCTTACCCATGCCGACTTCATCTGCTAGGATAATACCCGGTTGGTCCTTCAGCCTGCACAGGATCTCCCGGGCTGTTGATTCCTGTCGGTCTGCATCCTCTTTGGTAATTCTACCTTGTACATGCAAGTTGATCTGTTCGCAGTATGGATAGAGTTTGGACATGCCTTATGCTCCTGCCCTTTGACCCGTAATGTGTTCGAAAACCAAGCCCAAGTACATCTGGAGATGTTTATGAGCCGAGATCGCCTGAAAATCTCCCTTTTTACACAGGTCGTGAGCCGACTTCATCAGTTCTTCACTCACCCTGGATGCGGGCAGGTAACCGGGAACTTCGGCAGGACTGACCCGGGTAAGCTCTAGCGCCAATTCCGCCATCAGGAACGATCTCTCTTCGGTCGATTTTGCATCCCGCTCCAAGGCACGGGCCACAGCCATAACACCCACCGGGCCATAGATGCGCCAGGTGAGGCACTCCTCGGTGGGCACAGGCCGCTCCAGCCGTTTGCCAAGGCTGCTCAAGGCCCATGAGAAACGGCGTGTCCTTTGCAGGAGGAACTCGCTTGTGTCGACCCGCTTGAGTGGGTCGACATCCTTGAAGCTTGTATCCAAAACTGTCTTACCGTCTTCATGCTTACGGAGATAGCGGCGTAGTACCTCATGAAGAGGCCGGGCCGAGGTCAACAGGTTGATAAGGACATCCAGAGGGAGTTCCTTCAATTCATCCGGTGGAGGCAGATCGGTGGAAGCTTCCACATTGACCGGCCACCAAGCCTTGCCCATTGCATTTGTCCATGTCACCCAGATGCCCGATGGAGCACGAGCGGGCCATGGCACTACCCAGCTTGATGGTTTTCCTACTGCCTCCCAAGTAGCTGCATCCTGCCAGGGCTTATCATTATCAAAGAGCAACCGCCACCCAACCGGCAGGTCATGACCGAGTTCAAGAACGACCTCACCGGTCTTTCCATCCTTCAATCGATAGATCGCGGACTTGAATCCTGCCGGCAGCAATACAGTCTCTGCGGTTTCATCTTCACCAAGTCCAGCAGGCTCAAACTGAACTGGGTCTTTGACTACAACACTTTCCGGAAAGCGCTTCATCAGATCTTTATAGCCATTCTTTGCCTTGTTCATATCCAGGACATAGGCCAGGTTGGCCTCGTAGTTTATAGTCTTCCCCACCCCCATCCCGGCAGAGGTGAAATTGCTGGAACCGGTCATGAGGAGGGCAAATCGGTCATCCTCAAACCACAGCTCCTTTGCATGGAGGGGCCGGTCAAGATCGTTCTTCAGACGCTGGATGACCACCCTGGTTGATTCCCGTATTGGCTTAACGGACAGCAGCGTATCCGGCGCCCTGGCAATGAATCTCTTTTCTCCTGGAACTTCTTCCATCTCCAGGCAATAGTTCACCACCGCATCCCCGCGCTTGCGCATGATCTCCCACAGTTCTCTGGCCGGATTATTATTGCCAACCTTTGGTGGGTCAAAAAACGGACTCAGCACCTTTGCTGAATGGGGTGGGCTGCCTGCAGGCCACAGATCGTTCAGCTGCTTGAAAACATGTTCCCCGCCGGGCCTGATCAGTATGGCTGCCACGCGTAGCGGCTTCCGGCCATGCTCATCAGCTGTCTGTCCCCATGACGCGGCCGTTTGTTCAACCTGGTCAAGGAACGCATACCAACGGTCAACAGCCTTGTTTTCCGTGTCAGGCTGGGAAGAGCGCATCACCTCCCGCAGGTAGGTGATAACATCGAGCAGCACCTGACGAGGTGCCTCTGCGCCCTCATGGTAATCGAGAACACCGAAAACTTCCTGGTTGCGACGGTATCCATCTTCCGTCATGTTTGCAGAACCGATGATCAGGCGCACGAGATTCGACCAGCACAGGAGTGATATCTTGGCGTGCATGATGCCGCTCACCCGTGCCGGATGAAGGTCCCACCGCAAGCTCCGCGCACCCTTGCAGTTATGCTGGTCCACCAGAACCGCGGCGCATTTCACCTGGGCCAGCTTCTCTTCCCTTTCCACGAGATAGAGCGGGCCGTCTTCTTCTGCATCGGTCTCCAGTTTGAGAAAACGCCCCAGGCATTCTTCCTCAAAAAAGGCAGGCGAAAAGGTGAATGTTGTGGCGATACAACCTATGGGCTCGCCAGAATCGTCCTTAGCCTCCCATTGCTCCAGGAGTTTGCCGTATCCTTCAGGTATATCGCCCCGCTTTGTCTTGCTCATAGCATCCCCATGTCCTTGGCAAAGGTCCACAAGGAATTCAGCCGGTACGCGTGGACATAGCTATCATCCCCGAGCCCGCCCTTGTCTTTTTTGTAACCCTGGCGGATAATGCATGATCCGTCATCGAACCGGTCGAACCAGGGCAGTTTCCCGATGGGAGGCTTTTTCATCTGCACACGCCTGTGGTGTTCCAGGAGCCTCACCACCCAGTCTTGTGGCGATCCCTTATCAGCCAAAGTAGAAAAAATATCCTGGAAGCGTGCCAGCTCACCGAATGCTTCGAGCTTATCCATAGTGCTTCCATATTCCAAGGGGATGCGCTCGGCGGCCTTCTGTACATTCCGGCATTCAGCCAGGGCTACCACCGGTGTCTTTCCCTTGTAGTTTGTCATCTCTTGCAGGCAGTCTTCAAACGCATCCTGCAGGAGTCGGGCAAAGGTCTCATAGGCTGAAATGGCAACGAGCAGTTCACGCAACTCAGGCTCGGCTTTCTCGCGCAATGCATTATGGAACGGCCGCTCTGACCAAGCACCCCCATCTGCGGAGTGTTCAAGCATCTGTCTCACTAACCCTGAACCATCGGGCGAGGTCATGAACTGTACGAGTTGCCGCGCATAGCCTTTCTCATGGCTGAGTATCAGTTCCTTTAATGCGCGTTGTTCCTTCGGGCCTGCACCATGTGGGCCCAGGTGCTCGGCCATGAGCTGCCAGCCCTGCCACGCAGCACTTCGAGCAACAGCCCCTTTTTCAAGACCGTCGCGAACAGCATCCCGCCATATCTTGATGGCCTCCGCCCCTTTCCCTAAGCTCGATTCATAGAAACCGGGCAAGTCCTGTTCCTCGCGCCAAGCACTGACCAGACGGTAGCCGTTTTCACCCAGACGACCATCCACGTCGATATTCAGGGTGCGCGACAGAAGGCGGTATACGCCGTGGAACCCGAACACGTTGGCCGTCTTGAGATAGTTCCGGGCAGAGATGGGAACATTGTCAAGGATTGATCTGGTGACCTTGTCAGTGCCGGGCAGACCACGAAGAAGGTCTTTGTCCTTAATGTAGCGGACCAAGCCTTCCACCACATACCATTCAAATACCTGCCAAGGCTCGCTGACTCCATCCTTTGCCAGGATATCATCATCAATCTCGCTGCATACGGCTAAGGAGACTGCAGTGAGAGTGAGGAACCGAGGGTGCCGCATGCGTTCGCGTATGCCTGGGATGAGCTTAACGCCTAGGGCGTCAGCAATTTGATAGAGTCCTAAGGGGTCGAGGGTACCCTCGGAACTGGCAGCAGAGTCTTTGGCGGATAAACAGGGCATCTGCATTTTGCTCTTACTGAACTCCATGTGATTCATGTGTCTGATTGTGTTGCGTTCATAAGCAGGTTTATGGCACGTCCTGTGTAAATTGGGGTTGCCATCTTAAGGATAATTGGCCGTCCAGAATCCGACTTGGCTATCTCAATGAGTCCTTTATCAATGTCAACGTCAAGATCAACTATGTCCTCGTACCCAATGCTTGTTGTTCCATTGCCGACTACAAACACTCTTTTGTTAGTTAAGACCAATGTACCATCACGCTTGACTGTGTACTCGTAACCACTCGAAGAGTCCTTTGACTTGCGCTTGGAAAGAACCTGTGCCGAGCATTTGTAGAATGCCTGCTCACTTTTCTGTATTTGGACATCCAGTTCCTCCGATGGGATTGCCTTAAGAGGAAGACATAGGGTTTGTGAATCGACAATCTCCTGAACAATGCCAAGCTCATGCTGCACTTCTGTTTGTGGGATTGCCAGGCCTACCATGAGATTTTTTAGCTTGTTCATTTCATCATTCGTGATCTCACGATCCTGAATTGCTTCGACATAGGCAGCTGAAAATATTTCCTTCTTTGTTTGAAGTCGGGTTTCAGGATTGAGATTCAGTGTTTGCTCAAGGGCTACGATACTTGCCGCTTCTTCTTCTGTTATGAAACTGCTATCAAGAATCTTGTCGAGAACGGCCTGATAGACATTCGCTTCAATCCCCTCAATCTCCCTCTTGGATGTCTCAGTATTTGGTAACCGCTGTCGCTGTTGTTTAAGAGCAGAGATCATATCGGGGGACAAAGGTGACCGGTTGGCAACAAAGGTATTGTCGAGGGCTTTCTTGTATTCTGAAACAAGCTTCTTTGAATATACCTGGATAGACCACCAAATAAGTGGGATCGCCATGGCCACGGCAATGGTCACCACCAATACTATAGGATTCTCGATTAAACGTTTGAAAACCCATATCCCGAATCCGACGGCAACGATGACAAGAAACATCGTGAAACTCCCACCGTCTGTGTTTGTTTTTCTACCTGATCGCCCTGAGGACAGCTGTTGCCGATAGTAAAGACCGTATCGTCCCGCATGAACATAGGCCCCTCGAGGTCCAGTACCAATACGCGCTCCCTTGACGCCAGCGGAGACGCCGATACCACTTTTCGAGAGGTTGAATCGAATTGGTCCAGCCCGAAAGCTTTTTCTTAAGTATAGGCCCATCTATATGTTCTCCATCACTAACGATTACTGTACAGAAGTTACGTGCATGAATAGAAATAGTCCTCGTTTAGGTGCTTATTAGTAATAAGATTATGATCTTTGTATTGTGCCTCTTGTCCTCTACATAGTAGTACAACCTGTTATAAAACATCAGTACCTCGTTCCCTGATCCAAGCAACTACATAATCGAATTCTTTTTCAATTATTTCTAAGAGCCTAGTTTTTGTTTGATAGGTGAGGCGCTTTAGATCAAACATCTCCAGTATTGTGTGAAGGTGCTCATCGCTTCCTTTTTGAATAGTAGTATTTTTCATGGCGAGATGAGATGCAACCATCACCTCGCTTGGCGGTATTTCCTCAAATGATCGAGGCCCCCTCTTACGCAGGACTAATGGAGGTGTGTCTGTGATTCGTACTATCGCATTGATAAATCCTTTATTATTCAACTCATCTTCGACAACCAATCGATTTTGGCGAACCGCATGCTGTATAGCCTTATCCATTGTATGCTTTAGCTCAAGCCCCATGCGCTTGATTCCGCATCCACGCAAATAGATATCATAAGCGCGCTTGGTCAATATTGGATTTTCAACTTCTATTATGCGGCAGAGTCCTTCGGCAATTCCACCAGTACTGGTAATACGCGGATCACTGAATGAGTGCCCAATATAGCTTTGGTAAGGGGCAAAAATAGCAGAATAGTGTTCCCTAAATAGTTCTTGCTGGTGATAAGCCTCTACATATGACCCCGGCAGAGTTACAGATGAGTGGTTTGTGATAGCGTGCTCAGATATAAGGCTACTTTCAGCTATATTACTTTCTGACTCAGTATGTAATACAATTTGCTTCTGATAGCTACCTCTCGGGGTTATTACATCAGCAGGAAGAAAAAGATCTGCATCTGCAGGACGGTTACCCTCAAAATCTTGACTGTTTATCATCTTGGTGGTTGTCAACACTTCTTGACGTTTGCATTCTTCTTCAGCTCGCTTTGCGCGGCTTTCCTCAAGTAATCTTTCAAGACTGGAATGCACCTTTTCCAACGCGCCAGAAGCATCAATCCACCAATCTGTGGACCAAATACGTACAATATGCCAGCCAAGCCCGTGAAGAACATGCTCTCGCAATTTATCTCGGTCCCGAGCAGTGGCAGAGCGATGATACGTAGCTCCATCGCATTCTATACCAGCCAAATACTGTCCAGGCATATCAGGATCTACGACACCGATATCAATACGAAAAGATGACACACCTACTTGTGGATGCACATACCACCCCTTGTTTGCCAGGGCTTCGGCCACCATCCTTTCAAACTGGCTGTCGTAGTCGCCGATAGTACCATAAACAGCCTCTGCAATAGCCTTTGGGCCACGATCGGCAAATTCCATGAAATGCTTCAGATCCCGTACTCCAACAGCTGAAGTACGAGACAAATCAATTTGCTCTGGCCGCAGACTTGAAAAAACAAGTAATTCATGTCGAGCGCGAGTAATAGCTACATTTAAGCGACGCTCACCCCCATCTTGATTCATAGGGCCAAAATTCATGGATATTGCCTTGGTTATGTCAGGCCCGTAGGTAAGTGAGAAGTACATAATGTCTCGCTCGTCGCCCTGTACGCTCTCAAGGTTTTTCACAAAGATAGGCTCGATTCTATCATCAGCGAAGAAAGACTCTATAGAAGGCAATTTTCGTCTCTCAAAATCAAGCAGATCTTCAATCAATCTTTGCTGTTCTGCGTTAAAGGTTACAATACCTATGCTTAGACCTCGATCTACGAACTCCTGGTCTTTAAGGCGCGAGACTATATGAGTGACTAAAGCTCGAGCTTCAGGCTTATTAATTCGTGCACCGCCCTTCTCATAAACACCATCTTCCACTATATGAAGACTAACTGCCTTATCTTCAGTATTTGGCGACGGGAATGTCAGGAGGCCACCACCGTAATAACGGCTATTAGAAAATGTGATCAGACTTTCATGTCTGCTACGATAATGCCATGAAAGATTTAACATCGGAAGATTCGCTCCAAGACATTCATCTAAGATACTTTCTAGGTCTCCTTCCACATCTTCGTAATCAGCTTCTGATTCAGCTCTATCAAAGAAACTTGTTGGGGGAAGCTGCTTGGGGTCACCTACCATCACTACCTGTTTCCCGCGGGCAATCGCCCCAATAGCATCCCAGACAGGAATCTGCGAAGCTTCATCGAACACCACAATATCGAAAAGAGGAGTTTCGGTTGATAGGTACTGAGCTATAGACAATGGGCTCATTAATAAACATGGAGCTAACTTAGTAATTGCACTCGGGATGCAATTTATGAGCTCGCGTAACGGCATGTGCTGTTTTTTCTTTTGCATTTCATGTCGGAGTATGCCCCATTCCGAATTCCTGCGTGATTCTTGTTTGCCAGGAAGAGCAGCACACAAACCAGCTCTGACATAGTCACGTGTCAGTTCGGTGAGTCTATCATCGAGTGCCCTAAAATCGGCGATGCATTTATCATGCTCTGCAGAGACAAAATTTAAAAGGACTTCATCATTATCTACAGTTACGTTCAACCACCAACGAGCATAGTCTATCTCAAATGATTTTCTTATTACACCATGTTCAACTTTACCTTTTTCTATAGCATTAACAAGTGGCATCAGGCCTTTTGTAATAGCTTCGCCCCTTACCTTTCGCCACGCACACCACGCGCGGAGTTTAGGCTGTAATTGAACAATGCCGCTGCAAATATTTTTTATGCTTTCCGGTGTTTCGTCTTCCTTGATATTGATTTCAGATGCTATCATTCCAGATTTCACAGAGAAGTTATTATAAGCAGAATGGAAACGCTCAACAGCCTCACTATATCTACTTCCTGCATTGGCTATTGGTCCTGTTGGGTCAAGCAAAGCATTACCCTCGCCCAACAAATGCTGTAGTGTAGTTTTAATTTTACTGAAAGACTCTGATGATGTGGCAATTTTACTAATAGAAATGGTTAGCTTTTCCTGAAAATCCAACGCCCTTTCTAATTCCTCCGTCCTAGTGTTGAGTCCATTCCACAATCCGTTGGTTTTGCTATGCAAGTGATCGAGCTTAGCAATTTCATTTTGCAAAAATCGCAAAGATCTCAATCTCTCCAAATCAGCAGCCATGTAAGCCCCACATCGTCCAGCGGCGACCGCGGCAATCCCACCTTCGTTCCAACTTTGATCAGCCAACACTAAATGCATAGTAGTTTGAAATGTAAGTGCAGCCGACATATCGTCCACTCTTGTATCCAGTCCAGCCCAAAGATTTGATGTTATTGTCGTAGAGTCTGCAAGGATGTTAATTTCAGAGTCAAGCTTGCGTAGGATGACTAGACGATCAATATCGGATGGGAGTTCAATATCATGATCTCCTTCAACCACTTCAACCAAAGCAGAACGAACCTGACGGCGCCTTAACCAGTTTAATGGCCACCAGGACTTGTTTGCTTTTTCCCAATCTATTTTTAATTGCCCAACGTCAATATTGGAAACATTGCTGTTGTATGTCGTAGATAATTGGGATGAAACCTCCCGGTGGCGTTCAATTATGTCCAGTCCATGCTTAATTTTTTGGATCAAATCGACAGACCAGGGAGTATGTAGATGACTTTTAATATCTCGACACTGTTCCAATAGACTCAATCCATTCCGCAGTTCCTCACTAATTGTTCGCACATCATGACGTAAGACAAAACGCCAATCACGTCCTGCAGCATTAGGTAGTGTGCGACTCAATATTGAGAGTACCTCACGTCTGCGCTCGTCTAGAGAGAACTTAGGTATGCCAATGGCTTCGAAAAGTATTTGCGCTGATTTATCAAGATGATCAGCTGCAGAAATAAGATCACAAGCAGAATCAATCAGTGCCTGTTGCCAGCTTGGAGACCACTCACCGAGGGGAATATAAGCTAGAGGACTATTAGCTATTGCTCCTACTTCCTTAGCGTTTATGTCCAGTTTATCTGCAAGATCTCTAAGCGCAACTAAATCCTCTGCACTATGAACATCCGCCGAAGGCCATGAAAGCCCCAATTTTGGTAGATCTCTTCCTGCTGTTATCAATCCAATAGCGGTATAAGCCGTCAGTCCATTTCGTCGTTTGCAGTGGAGTTGTCTGACAAATTTATTTAACTGGTCCCGAATTGTTTTAAGGCGCTGAGTCTCTCTTTTCCACTCCTCATCATCAATTTCACCTTTGGCTTCCCATGCACAATCAAGCTGTTGAAGTACATCAACTTTGCGCGCTTTGTTGGAGTGAAGCTGAAGGCAGAAATCACCTAATTTTATTTCACATAGACGTCGGTAAACTACGTTCAGAGCAGCAATCTTCTCCGACACGAACAAAATACTTTTTTTCTCCGCCAAGCAGTGAGCTATTATGTTTGCAATGGTCTGGCTTTTGCCTGTTCCTGGTGGGCCAATCAAAACGAAATCTTTGCCATTTGCCGCAGCAATCACAGCTGACAATTGGGATGAGTCTGCTGAAAGTGGGCAAAAAATCTGTTCTGGCCCATATGTTTGGTCCAAAGCTCTAGGATCAAGAAAGGTGCATCCGGATGATTGATAAGTCTCACGTGGCGTATCTATAAGGTGCTTCACCACGGGGTTCTGTTTTAGTTGATCAGTACGGTCAATCAGATCCTTCCACATCAAGTATTTTGCAAATGAGTAAGTTGAAAGCACCACCTCTTCAACTACTTCCCAACCCCGGATATCTTTAATGGCTTGGGCAACAGCATTCCAGATTCCCGTAATATCCAATCCATGGTCATCTCTTGGAAGTTCACCCTGTCTTACCTGTAGTTCGAGGTGGAAATCCTGCCGCAACATCTCAATTAATGTTGGATTGAAACGTGGCTCATCATCGTGTATCCTCAGAGTGAATCCAGAACGCACACTACTGCGTTGCAAGGTTACGGGGATCAAAACAAGTGGTGCTCTAAAACGTTTATTGTCCTTTTCATCTCTAGTCCATGAAAGAAAACCTAGAGCTAGGAAAAGAGTGTTTGCTCCTCCTTCTTGTAAGTTAGCGCGAGCGAAGCGATATAGTTCGACCAAACGACTGTCAAGCTCATCTTTTGGAAGACTCACCATAATTTCTTTTCTGTTAAGTGCATCCACGGCATGGGCACGACGAACGTCTTCGCTTGTACGGGCCTCGTAAATTTTTTGGCTGCGAGGATCCGTTCCATTCATAAGGTCAGGGTGTGGAAGCAGCTTGAGCACGTGTCCATCTGAGAGCATATCTTCAATTCGACCTGGATCAGGAGCAAATAACTTGATTGCCCTTTTTGTTGTCCGAAAATTTAAAAGACTATTGCGAAGAGAGAGATCAAGTAACTTTCTTTGCCAGCGATCCAAGCGATCCTGTGGTTCAGAGGGGGTCGTCTGAGCTTGTTGTACTATCTCATAATCGGGAAAATCCGGAGCCTCTTCAAAAACAGCTTCCAGATCTTCCTTAGGTGAGATCTTTTGGCCAGAGGGCTCGACCACATGCTCACTCGCCAAAGGTTTTATTCGCTGTAATCGAGCTCGTCGAATGTCTATGGCAAGCTCAAATTGTCCTTCTTCATCCTCTGAGATATGCTGAGCGCCCAATTCAACAGCACGTTTGAAGCTTGGGCATGGGCGTTGTGTGACAAGGGTTGTCTCGAACAATAAAAGTTCATTGAGTTTTTCTCGTTTACGAAGGGCCGTAATGTCATCGACTACAACTGTTGTAAATTCTTCAGCTTTCAGCCAAACACCAGCAAAGACATGGTTCTGTGTGAAAATAATTAATGGATTAAGACCACACTGCTCAAATACTGCACAGAAGAACAGTGTTGTGTCCATACAAGTGGCGATTCTGGCGTCTATGATCTGGCCAGAACTACGAATTTTCTGACCTGCACGTTCAAAACTGGCAGGAGGTAGAGAATAATCAAGACCAATGGAGCCAAAGGCAGCCCAAATTGCTGAAGACAATTCCCAGACCCGTTTCGGGCCTCCTTCATAGCCTGTAAGCGCACTATTTTTACCATGATTACGAAGTATTTCCGCTGTCTTCTTGAGTAAATGGTCAATTGCAGGCTCATTCGGCTGTACAAATGCCGCTATGATTTCTGGCATATGACCAATGCCTCCCCACTGATTGCGGGGGAGAAGTTCTATCATTTTATCCAATCTACCAAATTCTTTTTCACCAACATTCAGGACAAACGTCACCCGGGCAGATTCAGCTTCGGTCAGACGTCCTAGAAGCGCTCCATCAAGTGACACATCCAAATCTGTGATGCGAAAATGCTGGCCTGCCTTAATAGCGTCAGCCCGCCAGATCTTTGACTTTATAAAGGCTGGCTCAGATTGAAGGCTCAACTCAACCTCCTGCAATGTTTCTTTACCTTCATTAATGATCACAAGTTCACGTAAAACCGGCACTGCGTTCTGATAAAATGCGAGATTAATTTTTGGCGTTAAAACAACATAGATACAATTAATATTAAAATCACTTTCCACTGAACTCTCCTCTGAATAAAATGCGCCTTATCTAGTTATATCTATTACAAACAGCATCGAACTGTGCTGATGTCAATTTCAGTGGATTCTCTTTGCTATTTTCTTTAACCTACAGCATATGAGATATTATTCCTTGCTGTCCAATTCTGCCACTCAAATTTACTGAAACTTTTGACTCGTCAAACCTCCTAGTAGGCAACCGAGATCACGTAATATATAGTTTATTCGAGGTGTTTTGAACTGCATACGACAATCTCCTAAAATACATCGTCATTTGGAGGAGGTCAAATAATCAATCAAAGTCTATAGTTAAAAGAACTTTAATTGTGAAATTAATACCATAAATTTTAATGATGTCACCATATCAAGGCACTAGTCTATTGACATTATTAAACGATATTTGATATCTTCTATTAGAATATATTTTAATTTTATTATTAAATCAAGGGCATCTCAAGAATCCTTACTGGCAGTCACACTTGAGTCTCTTAGGAGGTAATACATATGCCTGAAGATGAACCAATTAAATCTATCAGCTCTGTGAAGCCTTACGAGCCGACATACAATGGTCAATTAGCCACTTCAACTAGGAGAAACGAAACAAAAAGAAAAGGTGAAGATGAAGGTTCTAATTCAAGGCCTCCTCAAACCGCTACAAAACCTGACCAATATGAACATGTAATTATTTCTCAAGCCGAGAAATTCATAGAAGATGAGATTAGTAATTTTAAAATTGCCATTGATGGCTATAGCGTCGAGATAGAGAACATTAATTCGGATCTACGGAAAACTAATAGAGAGGTAGAGGCTGCTGTATCGGACGGACTAGACAAAATAACTAGCGAGATTGAATCAATAAAAACCCTTAATCGTGACGGATCATCAGATCCCTTAAAAAAAAGGAAAGATAAAGAGGACTTCCAAGATGAAACCAAGGATGGTCTAGCATATCTACGGAAAAATGAAATTGAAGCGATCCAGCACCTCAACTGGTTCAAAAGAGAGCACAATCTCACTCGCCCTGCGAAATATCCTACTGCTGAAGAACAGTATTTTAAAATTGGCATTATCATATCATGCATTCTTATGGAGGCATTTATCAATGCTGTATTTTTTAAGAATGAACGCGGGTTATTAGGCGGGGCTTTCATAGCAGGTCTTGTATCATTTATTAACATTGCAGCAGCTGGTATCTTGGGATTAATGTTCCGCTTTGTAAGTCATGTAAACATTATTAAGAAAGTAATAGGTTGGTTAAGTTTTTTGTTTTGGATAGTTGTAGCTCTTTTTTTCAATACAATGCTGTCTTGTTATCGACACGAATACCAGTATGTAACTAACCCTAGAGATTTTCAACAACTTACGGATGCAGCCACGAAAGCTAAATCTGCTGCTCTCACAATTTTTACTTTCAATTACCCATTCGGAGACATAATGAGCTTCCTGCTTTTCTGTATTAGTTTCATTATATGCATTCTAGCTTTTTATGAGGGTTATTCTCTTACGGATGCCTATTGGGGGTATAGAAGACCTTACGAAGACTATAGAAAGGCTGAACAGGCATTCAAAAATAAAGTCCAGACCGTGCGCACAGATATTATTAACAAGCTTGTTGAGAAAGAGAGCGAACTTATTAGATTACAAGCCCTTGTTGTGAGAATCGAGGACAATATTGACAATCTTAGGCGTGCTATAAAGATGTCAATGAGTAAAAAAGATGCGATAATAGATACTATTATAAAAGACATGCAAGCTATTATAGTTACTTATAGGGTCGCTAATGAAGCAGCCCGGTCTCCCAATCCCGCTCCAGAATATTTCAAGATCATACCTCAAATTAATACAGACACAAGCATCGGAAGGCTCGAATTGGAAAAACTTGAAGCAGAAATGAAAACATTGGAACAGAGTTTTAATGATAAGATAAGTAACAACACAACAAGACTAGCTGCATTAAGGAAAACTATTCTGCTTGAACATCAAGCATTTCTTGGCCAGCGCTTTGATGAGTATCTTAAAAATGATGTTGAAAATAAAGCAAATGATCTTATTGCGCAGATAAGAGGCTCATCATCAATTAACAGCACGAGGTTAAACGGAGGAGCGGCATAATGCCAGGGCTAAAGAAGTACCATTGGTATGTAATTATTCCTGCGCTTGCATTGATCATATTCGTTGTTGGAGGAAGTCTCTGGGTAAGATCGCTTAAGGAAATTGATAAAACAACAGGCTGTGGTGATGATATAACACGTAAAACAGTAATAGTAATCGACCACAGCCAACCTGTTTCCAAACAGACACAAGATGAGATCATTAGACGTATTCTCAGCTTTATCCATAGACGTGTGGAGATTGGAGAACTCGTATCAGTATTCACACTGAATGACCTTTCTAGGCACAATCTTGCACCTGTTTTTTATCATTGTTTACCCAGGTCAAAAGGAAACGATTTAAATGAAGACACAGAAGCAGTAAAAGAAGAATTTAAAAAAACCTTTGAACAACCCTTGAGAGACATCCTACAAACTCCATTAGGAGAATCAAAAGAGACACACATGGCTGAAGCCCTGATAGATTTATCACTATCCGGGTATATGGATGTAGGCGATCCTGATAGTAAAGAAGAAAGAGGAATTTTCAAGGGCAATAAAAATGTTAGCACATCCAACCTGATTATATTCTCTGATATGATGGAGAATTCTGATTATCTATCTCTCTATCATTCGCATTCCGCAGAAGAAGCAATAAAACAATTTCTTGAGAAAAGAGCTGGAGGTGTTCAGAGGCCCAGCTTTAAGAACGTCAAGATTTATATCCATATCATCCCACGGTTTGAATCAAAAATGACATCTACTACTGTAAAATGTAGAAACCGTTTCTGGCAATGGTTCTTCGGCGACAACAAGTGCTCGTGTACAGAAGCTGAACAAGGAACACCATGCGAGTGCATGTTCCTCGACTCACCATGCAATAAAGTAGAACATGACCAGAATTGTTATTGTTTGTGTCTTTATAATTTGCCTGGTTGATTCTTACGAAGGGATAAAAACATGGAAGACTTATCAAAATATCAAATAAAAACAGTTTTTCTTAACTTACTGATTACTTCACTTGGCTCGATAATATTTTTAGCATTTCTTAAGCTAGATACATTCTTAATAATTCCTGTAGGATGTATGCCTTTACTACTGTATTGCTATTTCCTTTGGGATAAGCTTGCAAAAAAAAATGTTATTTCACAGGATGCGATTGACAGTGTATATTATTTCGGATTTCTCATAACAATAGAAATCCTAGCCGTGTGTATCTTCAAGACAACCGCGGATAAGGCTAATCTTAATGTCAAGACCGTTGCTCTCCAATTTGGAGCAGGTCTACTTGCAACGGGAATAGCGCTGCTTGGCAGGATGATATTGTTGGCATGGGCAGGTAAATTAGACACTCTTGAGGCAAACGATACCATAGAAGAGTTTTCAAGATCGGTGAATCAAGCCTCGGAAATTGTTAAACAAGCAACAGCTGAATCTAGGCTATCTATAAATGATATGAACGACAAGATCGTAGAATCTCTCGATAAATGTGTAACCACTACATCAGATGCGCTCAAAATTACTGTTGATGAATTCAAGGGATTTTTGAGTGAATCTTTTAGTGATCTGAAATGTCTAGATGATTTCCGCTCTTCGGTTGAGAGTCTAGGGGAAGATATTAAGGAATTGGGTGAAGGATCAAGTAAAATCACAATACAACTTAAAAAACTAACTTCCCCTTTGGATGGACTTGCCAATAATGCAGAAAAAGCAAACATTCACATTAAGGATACTGGGCAAAACTCAGAAATTCTAGCAAGCTCCCTAAAGGAAGTCTCAGATACACTTTCAAAAATTAAGGATATAAATAACGAGGTGGATAAAGTAAAGGTTGCCTTGGAAATCCTAGGTTCTCAACCCGAAATGCTCAATGGGTTCATTGCATCACTGAATGCAGCTGTGAAAGAAGTTGATGCACTAAAGGATAGAATAGTCTCTCTGAAAGACCAGACAGAATTGCTTCCTGAGCAGTTCAACAATCTCCATACTGCGACAGACAAAGCAACAAAGGGATTGGGTGGGGTTGATGAATGGACAGTCAGACTATCCATGTCAATGGGTGCTGCAACGGAAAGGTTGAATCAATTAGGCAGTATAAGAGGAGAACTGCAAGAAGCTGAAAAGGCTCTTGGTAGCATTATTAAGTTATCTTCTGTTGCTGAACCGTTATTAACTCAGATCAAAGACAACCTATCCACGCTTGCAAGTAATGAGGATGCACACGAATTGGAAAGGGTTCTTTCCAATATGATCCAACAAACTACTGCGACTGAACCACTGATTATCCAGATAAAGGATAATTTGGAAGTGCTAGCAAATAACAGTGAAATTAATGAAATTGAAAAGGTACTATCTAGTGTGATCAAACAATCTACTGCTGCTGAACCACTTATGAATCAGATAACTGATAAACTTATGAGCATTGCCAATAGCAAAGATCTAAAATATATTGAGAGGCTCCTTGCTAGCGTTATTAACCAATCCCTAGAAGCAGAGCCTATTTTGCGTCAAGTTTTAGATAACCTTACAGGTCTTAGTAAAAAATCAGTTGATATAACTACTGGGATAAATGATATTGTTCTTCAACCGCGACAAAATATTGATAAAAATATATCTGAAGTGTAATGAAAGACAAGAGTTCAGTTTTCCTTCTTACCCTTGTTGATTTTCTCGTTCAGATTATATTTGTCGGTCTCTTTCTGTACGTTATAGAAGTGAGTGTTCAAAGTTCAGAGAAAGGGAAAATAACATCTATAGAAGATCAACTTGGGGAGATCACAAAGAGCTATGGGGTTTCTGATTTTGTGAAATTAACAGACGAGCTCACCAAACTAATACCCGCAAAGGATTTTAAATCAGATGAAGTTAAAAAAAAGTGGAAAGACTTGGTCGATAAAGATGGGGTAAAAGAAATAATAAAAAAGGTAGAACTCTTAGACAAACAAGGGGGGATAAATGAACTAGAAAAAAAGGTGGCGTTGGTAAATAATGAGGGGGGAATAAAGGATCTTGAAAAAAAGTTAGATGAGTGGGCTAACTGTACAGGGAAGAGTAGAGGGTATGGAAAGCCGCCCTGTTTCTATATATTGGATAAAAATGGCAACAAAATACCTAAAGACATTGCAACGATAATAGTTACAGATACTACAGTAACTTTCGAGGCAGAAACCGAAGAGTTACAAGAAATTCTTTTCAAACTTGGTTACACATTTGATGAGGTTAATTCATTATCAATCAATGATTTCGTCATTAATTTCAGAAAATTGAAAGAAGTGTACACCGAATGCAATTGCCATGTTCGCTACATTGACAAAAGTGGCAAGCTAGCTCCTTACAAAGCAATAAGGAACAGTGGCTTCATACCGCGATTTTAATAGATTGACGCTCACAACAGTTAATTTTATATATTCCATCTACTAATTGATTTGAATGAGGTAGAAAGAAAGGCGAAATCGGATAATGCACAGATTACTATTTATTAGAATCATTCTGGTAATGATTCTTTCATACGCCGCCAGCTCTTTCTTAAGTCAGGCATACGCATGGCAAGGCAATGTTGTTGGTGTATCTGATGGTGATACTATAACTGTAATGCATGATGGTAAAGGAGAAAAGATTCGATTATACGGCATCGATTGTCCTGAAAGCGGACAGGCCTTTGGCAAGAAAGCTAAACAACTTACATCGCAACTCACATTTAACAAGCGGGTGCATGTTGAACCAACTGTAATTGATAAATATGGGCGTAGTGTTGCTTTCATTAAAGTTGGTGAAAAGTGCCTCAATGAAGAACTTATTGTTTCAGGTTTAGCATGGGTATACGGCCAATATTGTACTGATGTTAAATGCGACAAATGGCTTGAGTTAGAAAAACAAGCAAGATCAGAAGAGATTGGCCTGTGGTCCGACCCGAATCCCATAGCACCTTGGGACTATAGGCATGGTACTAATAATAGATTTTCTAAAGTACAATCAGATAAATTAATCAACCATGTGAATGCTGACGAATTCCATGGTAACCAAAATTCGTTCAAGTTCCATAAACCTGACTGTAAAAGTTTTAATTGCAAGAACTGTACTGCTATCTTTAAGACAAGAGAAGAAGCGATAAAAGCAGGATACAGGCCTTGTAAGATATGTAATCCATAATGTTGTGCTACTTAATGAAATGCACAATAAAAAAACGTACTTAGTTTAAGACGTTGTAAAATTCAAAACAGTGTTACTTTTAGGAGATTGCTATGGAGTGGGAAGCCATGTTTCCTTGGAGATTATCAGGATGAGAGACCAACAGAATGTTGAGCAAACGGCTACCCCTTACGATCTCTTCATGCTTGTTCTTTCCCTTTTTGCACTTATCTTAATAGCTGTTGGTGCATTCAATCTATTAGATGAGGCTAGTAGAGATATTTTTTTATGGGCTGACACAGGGGTTTGTCTCATCTTCTTTTTTGACTTCCTTGCTAGTCTTTGGCGTGCGAATAATCGGTGGAAATATTTTATATCATGGGGATGGATTGATCTTATCTCAAGCATTCCATACTATGATGTGTTTCGTTTGGGAAGAACAGCTAGAATTCTTCGGGTACTTCGGTTGTTACGTACTATCCGGGCCTCACGACTTCTTACCAACTTCATAATTAAAAAACGAACAGAATTTGCATTTCTCTCAGTGACATTTCTCGTTATCCTCTTGGTTACTGTATCAAGCGTAGCGATACTCCAATTCGAAGTAGCTTCTGGATCCAACATTGAGGGTCCCGTTGATGCAATCTGGTGGTCCTTTGTTACATTGACCACGGTAGGTTATGGAGACATGGTCCCAAAGACGATAGAAGGTCGTGTGATAGGTGTATTTTTGATGATCGCAGGTGTTGGCCTATTTGGGACGTTGTCCGGATTTGTTGCTTCCTGGTTCCTTTCACCTACACAGAAGAAAGAAGATAGTGAGATCTTAATGTTAAGGCGTGAAATCTCAGAGCTTCGTTCTGTGGTTTTAAAAAACCATGGGGGTTCCTTGGTATCACTCGGCCAAAAACACACAGAACCAGAGGACGTTCATTAATGGGGGATAGTTAACAAGTCATTACATTACATCGAACCAAATAGAAATCTGGCTCTCGATGTTAATCGATGACTAAAATGAATCTACTCAATTCTTTCAATCGTATTTCTTAGTTCTCTTTGAACCTTATCCGCTTCTGGTGACAAATGACACTTCCTGTGACAGTTGGGGCATAATGCCACAGTATTCTCAATAATATCTGGACCACTATCAGCAAGGGAAACAATATGGTGTTCTTCCAAAAACCATTCGCCCAACTTGTTTCGAAATGGACCTGGGTTTTTGCATAACTCGCAGGTCCCGTTTGCATTTTGTAGAACCCAAGCTTTGACTAGAGGATCTCTCTCATAAATTGTTTGAGTGGACTGATGTTTCTTTGGGTGCCGTTGTCCTTTTGGTATTCCAATAATTTTTTTTCTAAGAAGATAGCTTACTCTTTTATCTAGGTCGTTATCATCAGCCGTTGGGGAGTAATCCCTCTCGTTTAGAAATTTTCTTTGAAAGATGATCTTCTTGATTCTCTCCGATACATCCGCACCCACATTCATTCTTGGGAGATACCCCTGAATAATCGGGTGACATAACTGCTGAAGTACCGAGGAGATGTTCTGCATTCTGAATTCAACTGAGCCCTTGCTTCTATTGGTAAGTTCCAAGCTGCGTAGATGTCTATTTACCTCAGCTTTATTATATTTCCTGCCTCTTAGCTCTTTGTTCAGCATTGTGAAATAAGCATAGATTACAGCTTCAAGTTCTTGGTCTGTCCATTCTATAGACTTCGAATCAGTGTCCTGATGCAAGGTAGCGGATTCAATAAAATCAATTTTAAATGTATCTGGTTTGATTCGTTCAAATCTCATTGACGGGACTTCATCGACAAATTCTTCGTTTAGAGCATACTTTCTATAGAAATATGGAAACTGTTCTATAAGCTGATCTGCGAAGTCGGTTTTCCAAAATAATCGATATCTCGATTGCACTGCATCCAGTTGAATGTGGGCGTTATAAGTATTAGCTCCAAACATTAACTGAATAGGTTTAGGTGCGATGAAACTATTTTCTGGAAGATCAAAGAAAAAGGCTATTTCTTTAGGAATGCCGGTTCCATGGTGCATGAAAGCGGATTTATCCATGTGCTTTATAGCAACATCATCGGATAAGATATCCCAAGAGTATGCTGAAGAGGGATAATTCATCTTGTTTCCAATAGTTCCAATTTTAAATCATTTAAGAACCATCAAGATATTGCTGTCAACCTGATACTTTTCGCAAGGATTAAATATCCAAGATCTCTCCATTTGTGTGCGAAGAGTTAGGGGCGATAGGGTCTAATACCTCGACACTTTGGGTAGGTTGAACACCCCCAGAACTTCCCCCCTGTATTGGCTCCCTTCGTTGCTGTCCGTAGTACCATATCTTTTCCACAAAGGGGGCAAATAGGAGTAGATAATTTTGAACTAACATTTATTGGTTTCTTTTATGTCTTTTGTACATCTTCTATGATCTTGAGCAGGGCATCACCATTTAGCAATTCAAGCGGTTTGCCTCTAGCAAATTCTGTTGCCTCTACGGTGAATGAACCAGAGGATATAACAATCCCACCAGTTGCACCTTCAGCAGTCATAACTCCATAAAGTTCTCGTACTACCATTACTCCAACTTTTTCCATTCTCCAGTGTTTGCATTGTACAAGGAGTTTCTCACCCTTCTTTTTTAAGATCAGATCAACCCCATCGTCTGCTCCACCTCCACCAGTTTCAGTCACAGTGTAGTCTTTTCTCCTATATGCCTCACTAACAAGCTCTTCAAACTCCTGCCAACTAATTTTACGGATAGTCTCGATACCTTTTTGCCCTTCAAGCAAAGAGCCTTTTCGCCAAGTCCTAAAAGCCGATAAAGCTGCAACAATAAGGAATGCCCCACCAACGATAGGAGCAATCATCGTTGCTACAGCCTCAGCCAACGCCTTGCTTAGAGGGTCATCATGATTAAATGCAATGGATGGTATCCAATATTTGAGCAAGAGGTAAGCGACAATTGCTATAATTACACTGGCCCACCATGGAAGGCTGGCAAGGATTGATCTATTTCGTGGTCCCATTTATAATTCCTCCTCTACTTCTTATAACTTGAACGATAGCCGTTTCCCACCTAATAGCTCACCAAGCCCAGCCTCTTGATGACTCTCTGAAGACTTATTAGATGCCAATCCTTACCCTTGTAAGTCTTTACGCCTGTCTTGTTGAGCTGTTCAACAATCTGCCTCTGTGACAGGCCATTGTTTATATAGGCTTGAATAGTCTGCCGCAAGTTGTCTGCAAAGTTGTTTGCCTGGACAATCCGCATAGTGTTATCAATATTCAGGTTCGGGTTGCCAAGTTTTACGCCCCTTGCTTTCGCTTGGGCAAGAGCTTCCCTAGTTCGCTCACTGATCTTCTTGGCTTCATACTCGGCCATAGCTGCCATGATCTGTATAGTAAGGCTGTTAGCTTCTGGCATGTCTGCACATACAAACTTCGCCTTGCTCTCCAACAGAGTAGCAATAAAAAGTACATTCCGTGCAAGCCGATCTAGCTTTGCGATAATGAGGGTGGCATTGTTTTTCTTGGCAAAGGTTATAGCCTCTTTTAAAACAGCTCTTTTTGAGAGGGCATTAGAACCTTTACCAGTTTCAATCTCAGTGAACTCCCTGAGCAAATCCCAGTTCCTACCATTCAGGTAATCCATAACAGTTTTCTTTTGAGCATCGAGACCCAATCCTGAGTTTCCCTGCTTTTGGGTGCTTACTCGATAATAGGAAACATATTTACCCTTAATAATTTATGCCCTCTTTTTTATCTGACAACGTTATTAAACGATGGTTTGATTGTTGTCAGCCTTCATTAAATAAAGTGACTGGCTGTAATGTATTTGGTTCTAGAAGGTTTATAATCGGGGCTATCCATTATAAATTTATCACAATACCCTATATCTAAGTCGTAATGTCCATTAATCATCTCTTATCGGACACAAAAACTGTAATGATTCGATGATTCTTTTTCGAGATCTGTGGTTGATTATCTAAAGATGAAACCGGTGAGTTATCGAAGTAATCCGCTAAAGCCTTTTTTAGATAGCTGGATATCTACCATAATGTCGTTTGAGCCAGTCACTTAGTCCATCCAATCCTGGAAACAAAACGCGTTCCGTTATGTTGGCTTGATCGAGTTTGTCTCTAATTTCTGGCTTTAGTGTCGCAGGAATCACAACCTTCCTTACATTCTGGGTATGTGTCTTCAGAAAAGAGTCAATAGTTTTTTTTGGGTTTGATAATACTGAAAATAAAGCAAACTGATTAACGACCCGTTCATCAATTGAAGGTGGCTCAAAGAATACTAGAAATTCATTCTTAGCCAATTTATCGAAGTCTTCGAGGGTTCGAATCGTCTTCAGCCCACCTATTTTTTTTGATGCACCAACACCAAAAAAACTGAAACTCGCTTGCAACTCAGGCTGCTCGAATCGAGTTAACATTTCTGTTGTAAAAACAAACGAACCTTCCTGCTCCATTGCATCTGAAAGAATATTAGGAAGAACTTTGTGAATACCTGGAATATTGGTCATCCAAATCGCCCCATCATTCTTAAAATAGGACACGTTGTTGGTAGCGAAGTGTAGGGCTACATAGGGCGAATATGTCCAATCAAGAAGGCGCGTTGGAAGACCATGATGCTGTGCAAATGTGAGCCAGTACCAGAGTGAGTCACGATCCACAATATGTGAATGCGCGTATTTTCTGAAATTACGAAGAAGGTGTTTTTCTAATAGCTCTACAGGGCCACCTAATCGTATCAACGATGTTTCTAGTTCCCATGTACTATTTGAAACTCCTCTAAAAGCAAAAGACGAACGAAATCTTTCTATAGTTGGATCCCATGAGTCTTCATAGAGCAACCCCATCAGATGAGACCACGATTGTGCCTGGATTTCAGGAATATTTGCCATTGCCTACGATCTCCTCACACCTAACAATTACTATACCGACTCAAGGCTGTATATCAGAATATTTACTGACCTAGATACGCTGTTCTCATTCCCATAGATAAAAATAATTGCCTCCACTTCTCATTGAACATGCTCAGAGATTTCTTGGAGTGAGATTATAGGTACATAATTACTTAATTCTTATATAATAAGCCTTAGATCAATTCCATATTTGATTGAAGATCTCTGCGATAAATGATCGAATCCGCAAGACTAGAGAAACGGATGATTTTATGCCAAAAGGTATAGAATATTTATGCTTAAAGCATGACATTCTTTCATAGGAATCAACGAAACTAGGTAGTTAAGATGCCGAGGAAGGGGTATCAACCAATCTCCTCTGGCGATCGGATATGTCATTCCACCTTTGTTTGCTAGCTTCTCTTCCTTCTCTTGGTTGTCAACAATCCTGCCAAACCAGAACCGAATATTAACAATGGTACTGGAATGGGCGTTCATATCCAAGTCCCGAGATTCTGCGTGTAAGCATTTGCTTCCCACTGATCTGAACTTCCAAAAGACACTTCTTACTTGCAACCGTTTGAGCACGATTCTCCCATCTCAGGGCTTTCATATTCCATCATATGCATCCTGAACCTTAGAGAAGAGAGATATGAATTTTGATATATCAGCGTTCCATTGTATCGGAAATCCAGTTACGGGGATAATATATCGATAGTTAACGATCCAGTTTTCGCAGGATCTAAACGATAATGCTAGCGCACCTGAGGTCATTGTGAACAAGACATCTACGAGGAAATTGACTGTGGGTAAACAGTGAATATCGGTGGCTTCATTCATGGGGATATAACCATCTGAAACGTGGTACGAAAGCTATAATCGCTTGAACAACACAAAGGGTAGCTCAATATGGATTATTCCAACATCATATGATATGAATATATTCAGTGTCATGACAGTCTATTGTGATTATCTTCAAGACAGCAAGTAAAACGAGAGTAATTCTTGCACAGGTTTTAATCACTATTGGCGATATAATTCTAAGTGCAACAAATATAACCCAAGGTGAAAATATTTTAATACATTATTCTGACACATGATGTAATTATAGAGGTAAAGACTAGAAGAAATATTCCATAATTAAGGGGAACTTTCAGAGATGATAATCAATTACTCTCCGTCAACAAATCGAACCTTAGGTTCAATTGCAGACGTAAGATCTCGTGGGGAAATCGCTTTTTATCTTGGAGCGGGAGTTGATAAAGCTATTATAAGCGATTCTTGCCCTAATACTGATATAAAAAATTGGCAAGAGCTTATTTATGATCTGACTCCAAATATATATAAAAGTGGTCTTAATCGACTTTATGATCTGATTCCAAATAAATATAAAAGTGGTCTTAAACGACCTTGGCTGAAGAGTACCTATGATGAATTAGCTAAATGGTGGCCTACTGAAATGGCTTTTTACCCTAAAATAAGGCTGGGGGAAAATTCATTTCATAAGAAGATCCGCAAGATATTGGTTAAAAAAATTAACCCAATAATTACTGAAACTAGTTATACATGGAAGCTTGTATCACTACTTTCCTCGTCCAATATGATTGTTACAACAAACTACACTCCTTACATAGAGCAAGCCTTGAATATTTATTTGAATAAAGAAAGACCAGGTTATCAACTAATCGTTTTGAATCGGGAGGATCTTCCGAGCTTTCTATTTCCTCAACCGGAGATAGATCCCAAGCTCATCTATTTTATCTACCTTCATGGTCGGGTTACTACCCTTACCAAACCCATACTCGATTCCTGGGGATACAATGTAATTCAAAATGATGATATTCATTATCAGTCCTTTTTAAATGACCTGTTTAGCAAAAGATCTGTACTGACTTTAGGTGTTTCGTGGACTGATATCCCTATTCGAAATGCTACAGCTTTTGTTAAGCGTACGAAGCCTTACCTAGGTCAGCATCATCTTGCCCTGATGCATCATGATGGAGGAGATAATAAAATTAATTTCCTTAACCATAGTGCAGGGCCATACCGTTATTGGTCAGTCGCGATGCGTGGATGTTATGGTGTTGATGTAGTGCCCTTTGTTAATGAAGCAAAGGAAGATTTGTTGGATCGAATACTTCTCCTACATAAACTATCCAAACCTGATAAACTGAATGAGAAAAAATTGACAGAAATTGCTGAGTTTCTCGATAGTCAAGGTGATTATGAATCACCTTTGCATCACAAGTGGCTAAAACACAGTGGTACACCAAAAGATGACCTTAAAAAGATTGCTGATAAAACGATATCTCACGTAAAATCCAACCCTGATTTCTGGCCAACTGCCGCCAAATTAGAAAAGCATCTTCGCCATCATCTATATCTATACCGTCAGGATGACATCGAAATACGCCCTCAGCTTTGGAAAGCTGTAAGTGACGCATCCATTAAAAATCCAAAGCTCGCAAATGATGATCCTAGACTTTGGTTTGATCTTTTCATTGGTAAATTTGAATTAAACCAGCCTTTGAATCCTAAAATTGAAAAGGAGTGGATGGTCAGGATATCTGCTGACAGAGTTTTATCCGACAGGATAGAGTTTGCACAAAAGGTCTGGCTTGAGCGACCAAACAAGAACCTGATCCCTAGACTGATGGATATTGGTTGGGAATCCATTGCAGCCAAGGTTGCCCTTGACTGTGCTAAAGTAAATGCAAAGGCTGAAAAGCCTGACCATTCAAAAGTATACGATCAAGCCGTTCAAGGAGCACAACTTGCTATGGCAGCAGGTTGTAGGCGAAGACAGGTGTTAGGAGACGTTTTGAGCGCGCTCTGGCATAGAGACCCCAAAGAGGCTAGATCTCTTATACTAGGCAGATGTCTATCTGATAGTGATGACTTGGAGCAGGGACTCAAAGATGGATTGGCTACTGCGATTATTGCTTGCAATATCTCCGCAAACAATGACAGAAAAACTGTAACTCTCGATGGAAAGGATTTGGATTTGTGGGTGAAGAGTGCTGGCCTCCCGTATTGGGACAGGAAAAATGTTAAGGATTTTTGGTTGAAATTAGTCCCTAAACAAATTGCAAACACGTTGCAAAAAATATTGTAAATATCATCCCTACAGCAATACTGATATTAACATAACTAAATGGATATTAACTAATGAATATCTTTTCAACAGGCGCGAATAAGCTTTTTTTATTCCCAGAAAGGGTTGCGGCATGGCGTTCGGGAAAAATGACTTCACCGATATGTCTTGAGATTCAGCCGACTGAAGTATGCAACCAACGATGTCCACAATGTCAGGGAGAGATGGGAAGATTTTCAAGAAATCACAACTCAGCAGAGAGAGTACTGAAGTGTGAGCTGGATTTAGATCTCCTAAAATCAGTATGGGATAATCCACCTTTGGGAGTAGTAATTTCTGGTGATACTGGTGATCCCTTACTCTACTCAAAATTAGCCGAACTTCTTCATCGTCTTGAAATACTATCGATACCAACTGTATTGATAAGTAATGGTGAAGCCTTAACTCAGGACATAGCATATCGAATAGTCACTGCATGTAGAGGGGTTCGTATTAGCTTAGATGCATTTGATTCTAAATCTTATTATAATACACACGGAGTTAGCGCTGAATCCTGGAACAGAGTTCTCGACAACATTAAACTGCTTATAGAAACCAGAACTTCTGCTAATATTAAACCAAAACACTGCCTCATAGGTGTAGGGTACTTGACTGATATGAAAACTCGCAAAGGAATAGTCAAAGCAACAAAACTTGCAAGGGAACTAGGCGTTGACTATATTCATTTCCGTCCATATCATTACAGAATCTGTTCCATTGATGATGAATTGAATGATTGCAAGTCTTTTGAGGTTGATCCCGAATTTAGAATACTTGCATCATACCAGAAATACAACCTCATACATTCTTTTAACCGTGGGTACACATTATGCCATGGCTCCAATTTTTTTACCGTCATTGATGCAAGAGCAGACTTATATATTTGCTGCCACCATATTGGTGATAGAACAGCTAGAATTGGATCACTTGATAAAATGACTTTTCAAGAAATCTTAGTAAGTGAGGAGCGAAGCAAAACACAAAATCTTTTTCCTGGAAAGAACTGCATACCATTTTGTCGATTGCACACTCAAAATGTTATTTTAGAAAGAATAAAATCATCTTTAGAACCAATAAGCGAGACATGGCTTCCTCATCATATAAAACAGCATGCTGTATTTCTTTGAGTCATGCTCAATTATTTTATCTGGTTTTTATAATTAATAACTTATTATATAATCTATTCTTTAAAGCAATTAGCTTGATGAAATGGGTTTGATATGTATACGAATAGTACTATTATTGCTAGACCCTGGTTCATTGCAGTTACAGCGCCTTTGTTCTATGCTGTTGGCTTTGAACAACTTAGGATCACCTTGAGCAAAGAGCTTGATCTCAACAAAATAATTCCAGGACACCAAATACTCATGAATGAGAATATTCGGCATGCTACTGTTCTTATTCTTGCTAGGATAAACGCATGGGACTCAATCCCTTATACTGCTGAGGATTATGCTTCTCATCTCTTGACTAACCTCTTAGAAGCGTTGCCCGATCTCAGTGCAAGGACAAGAGATGTTTTCGAACCGGTAGAGTTGGAGGCATATGAACTTGTTTGTTTCGATGTAAGCACGACGATTCAGTTCCGAGAAATAAACGGTACCTTGTCTCGTATTCGCCTAAAGTTAAAAACAATCTTAGAAAAACCTCTGCACGAATTATGCAGTAACCAAAACCAGACAGACTTTGCCATGTATTGGGCTGAAAAAACCGGAAAAACATTGATTGAACCACTCTTAAATGATATGCATAGAAATTCTGGAGGCAACTGTTTTGCCTCTGTCGCACGTTCACCAAATCCAAATGAATTAACATGTGTACGGTGGCGAAGGATACTAAAGCCTATAAAATTGACATTCCAAAATCTGCATCTGGTTTATTCTGATGAAATGCTAACAAATCCACAAGCTATTAACAGAGGTTTTATAATAGGTGGTTAAATTATTTATTAGATAACTTATCTATTCTCCGATCAAAGATCTCACATCGTAGGGCATTCTACACAGTGGCTTTTTTGTCACTTTCCATCCTTAGAGTTTTTCAATAGACTCTGCCATGATCGGTACTCTGAGATGTCTAGTTTTGGTATTGGCTCTAGACAATTATTGTGTGCTTTGAAAAATCCATATGTATAAATTTACTGCCCATCTACTGACCTACAAAATAGGTGGTTTTAGGGCCTAACTCTTTGATATAATTGACTAGGGTCGAGAATTCAAATCTCTCTACCTTTAGGGTATTCTCAACTTTTTGAAATACAAATAACTCCTCTAAGGAGAACGTCAGTATATTTGGATATTTCTCCTTACTTCCCCTTGGGTGGATATTTTTGTTTTATCAATCTCCACACTATATCCTCAAAATATATACTTGGATCTGTTTCCCACTCGATTTGAGCATTCCTGAATAATTCAACCAATTGCTTAGAAGTGGCTCGCTGTCTATTATTCTTTATCTTTTCCTGTAATTCATATTCTAATCGTGCCCTCGTCTCATATTCTTTTTCCGACAAGGTCTGATAGGCTTCCACAAGTAGTTTTAGCTCTTTATGTGAGAAGTAGTATGTTGTTTCGCTGAGCCCTGGGACGTTTTGATATTGGTCCCTTTCAACTTGCCAATGGAATGAACTCCCAGACAACGTTAAACTAGCACGATTCATGTATTTCTTACCCTCATGATGAACTATGGGATAATTAAATTGTTTAATGAGAATATCAAGACTCATGGCCATATGATCAACCTCCCTGATATGTCCTTTACTTAAAACATTGATGATTGAATAAAATATCCCCGGTACACCAACCGTTACACTAGGGATATTTTAAAAAACTAGTAACTCCTGGTAGCCCCAAAGGGAATTGAACTCCTGTTTAAGGCGAGAGAGGCTGTTGACAGGTCTCATCCAGAACCCTTTAACCCTAATAAATCAAGAATTCGCGGGTCCTTTCCAAGGGGGTGTCATACGGTTCGCGCAAGCCCGTTAGGCCTCACAGCGTATGGGGTTTGAAAACAATGTCATATCATGACACATCCATGCTTAAATACATCATTTAGTGTTTATTGATATCAACATCATTTATTTATGGTTTTTTCTATGATGAGTAAACTAATGTAACATAGAGTTTGAACATCACACTTGAGTTAGTCATACGCTGACGCGCGAACCCATTGTTCCCCCTTGTAAAAGGACCCATGATTGGATAACTCGACACCCAGTATGATCCGGATCCATTATTTCATTGAACTCATTATTGAATTCATTCGTTCAAGTGTTTCATATATAAATTGTACTATAGCTTGCGGATTAGTTCTAATTGTTTCCTCTGAAATCTTCTTAAGTATATAGCCTCGGTCTTTCAAATACTTATCTCGTTTAAAATCGATTAGCAGAGATGAGTTATGAACAGAATCTTCGATCTCAAGGATGAGGTCCTGAATGACAAAATCAACTTGATACGGTCCTATGTTCTTTTGAAAAGCAAATTCTATCCCCTCGTTTTTTAATATATCATATAAAATTCTTTCCGGGGATGGTTCTGATGAAAGTGAGTTTTTCATTTGTTCCAATAAACTATTGATCGTCTCTTTCGTGTTATTCATAGTTAATTGACCTTGTTCCTTTCTTTCTTTAGACCCCAAATAGTTCTTGAAAGCCCTCTCAATATCGGCCTGGGATAGTCCTTCATTTATCATCCTTTCAGCGAAGGGAATGAAAGCCTTGACCATGTCATGAATGGTTATTGATGCTATCTTGTTCATTATAATTCCCATTTTCAGCAGTCAGAATCTCATCACAATATGCACTTGGGTGTTTGGGTTTAGGTTCTCTCTTTAGGTATCTATTCAGAGCATGTAATATGGCTCTCGGGTTCATTCTCTGGTCACGTCTACTCTTGATATATTCTTTGGCTTCAGGGAAATGCTCCTTTGATAGTACGATTGCCATCGCATTGAGATACCCATTGATCCTCCCAGGTGAGGATTCTTTTATGTCTGCAACACTTAATCCATGCTCAGGTATTATTATTTGAGGTATATACAAAAGGCTATGATCTGCTTTTAAATCTGCTTCTCTTTCTGCTTCTGCTTCTAATTCTACTTCTGCTTCTTTAGCGGTAGGTACCTCGGTAGGTAATGCGTTTTGTCTTTTTGTCCAATTGCTCGAAATATCTATGTAATTAGGTATATAGATGGATATTGTTTTGTCGCATACTTCAAAATAGATCCTTGATCGATTTTGAAAAAATACAAGAACTGGGTGAATCTTTTTGAATTTCCTTCGTAACTCTCGCTCTAAATATTTTACCGATAAGCTTAATTTTCCATCATGGGATCTGCGAGCAAAGTGCTCCCCATATATTTCCATAATCATATTATACATGGCATACCCAGCATCACCGAATTCATCCCTGACATCAGAAATATCTGGATGGTTTCGTAAACCTGTATCTTTTTTATACCAGAGCATTAAATTCTCTCTTCTTAAAGCTGTTGTGATCGTTCTTCTAAAAATCTAATCACTTCTTGAACTGGATAGGCTATTTTTCGTGAATTAATGCGGATACGCCCTTGAATGCCCTTGCCTTGCGAATCAAGATTAGCACATGTTTTTTGGTTTAAAATACCCCCGGTAAAAGATTCTATTTCAGACCGTGCGACAATAGAACTGGGCCATTTTGTTGCTAAGCTGCTTAAATCTGCTTTCTTCTTGATCATAATAAATGCCTCCAAGCTTATTTATTGCTCATAGTATACTGGAGGTTTTTCAGTATGGGGTTATCTTTGGAAAGATTTCAAAAGATGGTGTTTCTTAATTAATAATTATCAATAGTTACCTGGGAATATCCCATTTTCTGTGTTTTCTATAATCTTCTTGGCCTTTTTATAAGCTTCAGCTAATACTTTCTCAGATTTAATTCTATCCTTACCATCGTATTTCTCATATGCTAAGTCCATAGCGATTTTGAAGTACCTAATTTTTTTACCTTTTTTACAGCTCTTGTTTCTGCGATCATAAATTTCAAGGTATCCATCAAGGCCCTTAATTCGGGTTGTAGTAGGGACTAAAAAATAATAGTCCTTGCCAGAATAAGCGATAGAATTTTGAAGCCTCTCAAGATGTTCATTTCGTTTAGCTGCAAAGTTTTCTATAACTTCAGGAAATGCTTCAGCTTTCCCTGGATTACCTCGGCTAGTTAAAAGGACTGGGGTTGCGGTATATAATATTTCTGCTTTATCAAAATATTCACTTAATCCCTTTCTCAATAAATCCATAATCTCCGTATTCGTTGGCTTTCGATCAGCCTGCAAAATATTATTCAAATCCTTATCAATAATACTATCAACCCCAGCTATGATACTATTTAATATTATCTTTTCATTGAGAAAATGGACTTTATTGGCTTCCAATACAAAAGGATCTCTTTTCCTAATCCTTTCCCATATCTGATCAAAATCGATATCATCACCAAATACGTCTCCAAAACAAATATAAGTAACATGAAGTTTATTGAGATCAACTTCTCCATATTTTGTTTGAAGTTTACCTAAAGCACTATGCCATTGACTACAATAAAGACCTAGTTCGATATTATACTTTAAAGTCGCTACTGGACTTGAATCATTGGATAAAAGTTTATCCCAATTTGCGACATGTAAATAATAATGGCTTGGGTAATATTCATTATTGCATATCCCATTCAGCTTAACTTCTTTCAATCTTGGATTAGATTCATACTGAAGATTAAACCATGAAACAACTTCCCTATATTTATCACTCCGTTTAAGATATTCCATCCACAGTCTATATGTTTTTTTAATGACCACTTCATCTTTATCCAATCTTGGCATACCAGACATTTATTTTAAGCCCCCTTTTTATCCCCATAACTGGATGTTAATTTGATTACATTGTTACTTTTCCAAGTAACTCATTTACTATGCCGATTTATTTCCTTGATTCAGGAACCTATCTCTCTGATTTTGACACTATTTGCTTTTCAGGATTCCTCTTTTTTAATGCACGTTCCACAACTCGGGCTGTTTCCTTCAAAGCAGTCGGTGCCAGGTGTGAATACCGCATCGCCATGGCCAGACTCTTGTGCCCAAGGGCCTCCTTGATGGTGAGCATAGACACCCCTTGCATGGCTAGGAATGATGCAAAAGAATGCCGCAACGTATGAAACGTCATCCTGAGACGCCGATCTGTGATCCCATCATTGAACTTGAGTTCGCTTACAGTCCTGTCAAAGGTCCGTGAGATCCTGCTTCTCTTATCCGCTTTCATGGAAAAGACTCTCTCGTCAGGCTTGCCTTTTTTCTTCTCGGAGAGCATTCCCCAAACAGGGGCTGTCATGAATGCCAAACGACTTGAATTGTTTTTAGGATCACGGATCAAAATGAATTTCTCTATAAGGTTGATGTCCTGCCATTCTAAAGACGCTATCTCGTCAAACCTGAGTCCGCAGTGCAGCGATATAAGGCTTATCTCATAGACTGTCTTGCTTTTCTCCTTCAGTGCTTTAAGTAAGTTATCTGCTTCTTCCTTTGTGATGTGCCGAAGCCGCGCATTGTCAACCTTGGGCCACTTGACCTTTGCAGTGGGCGGATCACCTTCAAAGTATCCAAGCCTGCGGGCGTGGTTAAACACCTGTCTGGTGACTGCCAGCGCGTATTGAATGCTCCGGTTTGACTGGTGTGCTCCTGCCATGTTTTTCTTGATCTTTTCTATCTCGAAAGGGCTTATGGACTTTAAGGACAGGTGGCCTAGAACCGGCTTTATCCATAGCCTGAAGAGGTATTCTTCCCGTTCAACAGAGGAGCCTTTCTTGTCGTGCTCGGCCTGGGGGAAATAGATGTCATTCCAGAACTCAGTAAAGGAGAGTGATTCTTTTTGTAGCCTGGCTTTCTTCTCCTGCTCTTTTACAAGCCGCGTCTCTTCGAGCTCCTGCTTAGCCCGGAGTGTCTGAGGACCTTCACCCAGGCGATGGTTGTTCTGAAGCTCCGCAAGGATGGCGTTCGCCTTTTTCGCCGACATGTCCTTACTTGCCCAGCCAACACCTTCTTCAATGAGCTTCCCATTGACCCGATACCGGATGAAAAAATACCGATCCTTCATAATGCCGTGCTTGCGGGTAGCGTGTTCTCGGTAACGGACCCCGGGGTAGTCTGACTTATATTTCTGCGTCGACATATAAATCCTGGTGTCTTAAAAGTGCCCCATTTAGCCCCACAATAGCCCCACACTTTTTTTTGATGGTAGGTGTTTTTAAGTGATGTTCCATGAAGGTATTCATGCCAAATTAATCAATGATTGTCAACATGTAATGGCATTATTGGGAAGTAATGTGAAAGTGCGGGAAAGTGCGAAAAAGAGGATTCCTAATCCTGGTGTCGCAGGTCCGATTCCTGCCGGGGGCACTTGGTTAGTTTATGGATCTTCTCGAAAGCCATCACTCAACATCTTCCTGCCCGGCCTTGTCCGGCATCCTTTTTATCTTATATACGCAGGCAGAGATCAGACCCACAGCGGTAAAGAAAACCCTCTTTCTCAAGACCTGAGAGGATCTCCTTGCCTCGGGCAGGGGTTATCCCCATGAGGGTGAGAAGCTCCTGTTCATCCATAGTACCGTTATTGAGGAGGAGCCTGATTATTGCACCCCTGACCTGCCGGTTGGAGCCCTCAAAGGGTGCTTGCCGTGAATACTGGGCACTTTTCC
>CAYMDG010000005.1:2049-39102 GCA_964388905.1 uncultured Bacteriovoracaceae bacterium | reverse complement strand
GATATTCGGGCAACGCTCCACTATACCGGGCCGTTACTTGAATGGTTCGATCAGAATTCACCGGAATTTTTCGAGCTGCTTTCCATGCTGGTGGAAAGATCACAGGTTGAACTCATGGGGGGTGGTTTTTATGAGCCCATTCTGCCTGTTATCCCTGAAAGAGATGTTCAAAAACAGATTGAATATACCAAAGATTATATGAGAAACAGGTTCGGTGTGGTGCCCCGGGGCATGTGGTGTACGGAGAGGATCTGGGACCCAAGTCTTCCGAAAAAGATCAACTCCGGTGTAAAGGTTGAATATACCCTGCTTGATGACAGCCATTTTCTCTCTGCCGGTCTTTGCCCGGAGGATGTCCATGGATATTACATAACCGAAAGGGAGGGATATGCCCTTAAGGTGTTTCCCATTGACATGCACCTGCGCTACCTCATCCCTTTCAAAGAACCCAATGAAATCATTGATTATATCCTCCATCTGAAGGCTAAGGGGGTGAAGGTAATCACCTATGGAGACGATGGGGAGAAATTCGGCATGTGGCCGGGGACGTTCAAATGGGTGATTGAGCAGGGATGGCTCAGGCGATTCTTTGATGCCATGCTGAAGGTTTCAAACGAGATTGAAGTTGTTCCCTTGTCTCATGCCCTGGACAGTTATCCCCCCAACGGACTCGTCTACCTGCCTACGGCAACCTATCAGGAAATGATGGAATGGAGCCTCCTTGCCCCTCAGGGCAGATACTATGAAGAACTGGTGAAGAGGGCAAAAACCGAGCACGACTGGGACCGTAAGCGCGCATTTTTAAGGGGGGGCATGTGGGACAATTTCCTCTCCAAGTATCGTGAGTCTAATTTGATGCATAAAAAGATGCTGAAGGTGAGCTCACTGGTGCAGACATATGGGAAAGGGACTGACGATGCAATGAAGCATCTCCTCATGGGGCAATGCAATTGTCCCTACTGGCATGGTCTTTTTGGTGGAATCTATATAGGAGCTCTTAGGCATGCCATCTATGAGAATCTTCTGAAGGCCGAACAGATCATCGATGAAAACCGTATGGGCGGTTCCCCCTGGATTGTTGAACAGGTAGACCACGACGTTGATGGGTACGAAGAGGTGCTCATTTCGGGGAAGATACTCAATTGCTATATCTCTCCACAGGACAATGCCTCTGTCTTCGGCCTCGAATACAAGCCCAAGCATTACAGTCTCTCCAATATCCTGATGCGTAACCCTGAAATTTACCACAAGGATGTCCTTAATCCCCAGTCGCACAAAAAGAAAAAGTCAGCAGATGAGCCCCTGTCTATTCATGACATTGCCCATGATACTCCTGAAGAGTTCAAAGAACTTCTGGTGTACGACACCTACCGGAAGAATTCCTTCATTACCCATTATCTTGAGTCACCTGCCTCAGTCGAGAAGATCCTCAAGGAAAACCGGATCGGCACCTCGCTGACTGATCATCTCCCGTTCCAGCTTGTGTCCAGCGTTGACAATGTAGACAGCGTTTCCCTTACATTTGTCGGAACACAGGGTACTCTGGAGATAAGCAAAACCTATCGTTATGACCCTACCGGATCCATCATGTTATCTCAGGTAATATCCCCTTTGGGTGACAATACATGGGTCGTCATTGAATGGAACATATTCACCCTTACCGGCGAGAGGCCTTTTGTTGACACGCAGGCCATGGAGAATGACCGGGGAGTTTACCGGGCTCACTGCGTTGAGATCAAGGATAGCTATAGTGGGCTCACCATCAGGATTGAGTCCGGATCTTTCTGGGTTGTCTGCATCGTGCCTATCGAATGTGTATCACAATGTGAGGATGGCTTTGAAAAGACATTCCAGGGGTGGAGTGTATATTTCATGCAGCAATGCCAGAAAACTGTTCCTGATGTCACACTGAAAGTGTTCTCGGAACGTCAGGATTGAGGATGCAGTGATCGATATGGGTTCACCGGTAGTCTCATTATAAGGGGCCTGAAAGGAAAGATGCCGAGGTTTTTTGCTGAGATCACCCGGTTTCCTCTAGCCATAATTGTCGGCAAGGGAGCTGTCCGCCACATCACTGGTCCCTTAAGGAAGCGCAACGGTGACAAGATAGCTATCCGGGTTGGGAACCAGGGCTTTCAGGCACAGATCTCGTCCATTGGTTCAGAAGAGATCCTGCTTGATATAATTGACGAAGAGGCCCTTCAGGATAGAAGCACGGCACACGTGCACCTGGCAATGTGCCTCTTCGACCTGAAGGATCTCGATGATGCCATCCGGTGCACAACGGAACTCGGTGTTTCAAGTATCTACCCGGTCATATCATCTAGGTCGAACATACGTTCCATAACCGAGGCTCGATTTGCACGTTGGCAGGCTATAATCCTTGAGGCGGTCAAACAATGTGACAGGATGACAACCCCCATTATCTTCCGGCCGGTGTCATTTGATACATTCATCGGTGGAGCGTCTTCCCTGTGGGACACAAGGCTTGTGGCCCATAAAGAAGCACAACATTCCATACTCGAATTCGCGGGAAGCGATTGTTGTATTCTTATTGGTCCTGAAGGAGGGCTTTCTTCAGAAGAGCTTCGTATGATTACCCAGGGCGGTTTTATTCCAGTGAGATTGGGGAATACGATTCTAAGGTCTACCACGGCAGCAATGTGCGCCGTAAGTGTTCTTGGTTTGTAGATTTGTAAAAAATAATCCTCGCGTCCTTGTTTTTAGCTGTGAGAAAGGCAAGCAAAGCTATCCTGTCGAGGCATATGCCACTCTTGACTTTTGGGGAGGCATTCTCCTTTGTGATCATTCGGTTTTTTTCATATGATAACTTTTTATCTGGGATTATAACTGAGGATGAAATTCTCATAAGCATGATATGTATGATATGAATTAATTATTTAAAAATGATAATTCATGGTGTCGGATATTTTTACACATATATTATATGAGGTAAATAAGTATAACTGATTAATTTGATAATAAAAAATTATATAGAATTACATTGACGTATCTTTTCTCCCAGAAATAACTGTCGATATAATTTACAATTTATCTGATACGCTGTCTTGTATGCAAGGATATAAATTGTAAAAATGAATAGTTATATAATTGGCAATTTTCTTGCACCAAATCTTTGGCGCACGTATTTTTTATTGAATTAGGGGGATATTGTACAGGGATGTTGACGCAGATATTGTCATATGGGGGCGCTAACAACTGCCTCAATAATAAACAATATTTAGTTACAAAAAATAAAATCATATTAACCCTAACAGATGTCTATACAATTCGGGTAATTCAAAGAGATAAAATATCAAAATCAAAACAAGTGCAGAGTTTCACCAAAGATTCCCTCTAAGGGAGATAATAATAATCCTAAAAATTATAACTACAAAGGTAGGTAATTATTTATGATTATTTGTGATAAAGGCTGGAGTTATAAGATCCTGCCTGGTTTTATCATTCATTTCAATGGGAAAAAGTATCCATCTCAAAACAAAAGCAATATAGATAATTTTCCTTATCATTTTGGGCTGGTGCAAATATTAAACAAAAATTAAAGGGGGGATTGTAAAATGAAAAGAGCATTAGGTTTTATGGGAGGCATACTTTTTCTGGCTATGTTTGCCTCAACAGCATCCGCAACGGCGATCCTGTACGACTGGTCGATCGTTGTAAATGGCAATGTTAACCAAGTTTTTCCTGTGACGTATGTGGCTCCGAGTGTAGGCGGGGACATCACCGGAGTAACAGGTTTTGCTGCTGCAGGTCCTTATGGACAACCCGAGGCCAATGGATCCGTAGTTGTCACTTTCGATCCGAATGCTGTCGGCACGTACAATGTCGAGGGTTTCTTTGATGCCGAGATCGATGAATGGATAAACACCTTCTTTAATGAAACGGGGGCCTCTAACGGTGTAGCCGCCGCAGGTCAATACGGATGGGTTAACGATTTTGCCGGTGACATTTCCTTGAACTTAGGCTGGGATTTCGATCTTACGGCTGATGAGCACGCGGTCATTCGATTTGATCTAACCAACAGCCTGCCCACATCCAGTTTCTATCTCTCCCAATTTGATCCTGATTCCCAGCAGACTATCTATCTTGCGAGTTCTTTAAGCATTGTACCTGAGAATAATAATGGCCCTGTACCGGAACCGGCTACGGCGCTGTTACTTGGGACCGGCCTGCTAGGGCTTGCCAGGTTCAGGCTGAGAAAGAAGGTGTAAGAATACTGATTAAAACGAACATTCCGTGAAGGATTGATTGCAGATTAACTATGGAACATTCGTTTAGGTAACGGTTGCGCCACTCTTCAGGGGGAATTGTGGTGCAGTTGCATTAGCCAATCAAAAAAAGGGGGAATGATGTATGAACAGGAGAAAAAGTGAATGGTACATAGTTGCCATTGCTGTGTTGGCTATTTCTCTTCTGGCAACCTCGGCATCGGCAGCGGTAACCAAGGTGATCGGCGTACCTTGGGAAGGAAATGAGATCGCATATCATCAGACATGGAGCGGAAAGACCATTTTGCTCAAGGCCGTAGTATCTACCGACAATACTTCAGCAATCAGTTACTCGTTGGATTTTGGTGATGGTTCACCTCTAGTGACCGGGTCCGTCTCGGGCTATACCAAGTACCCATTCGCAGCATTTCATGCCTATACAGGGGCTGTGGGGACACCATTCATTGCCACACTTACTGTGAGCGACGGTACACACAGCTTGAGTGATACCTACCAGGTAAGAATCGTGACCCAGGATCTCGATGCCGAACGGGCCGTTGCCGTGGATGATGCCCTCTGGTATCTCTACTGGCGGCAGGCTGCCAACGGCTCCTGGACCGACAACGGCTGGTCCAGCGGTTACTATGCAAACGCGACGGCATCCGCAGTCCAGGCATTCGAGGTGAATAACCACCTGCAAACCGGCGATCCTGACAAGGATCCCTACGTGGATGCCGTGAGAAATGGCCTCAGTTACCTTATCACAACTAGCCTTCAAGCCTATGCCATCGGTGTCCAGCCGTATGGAAACCCGGATACCAATGGAAACGGCAGGGGAATCGGCGTCAACAGCTCCCGCCCTATTTATGAAGGGGGCGCGGTGATTGATGCCCTCATCAATACCCGTACACCGAATGCGGATTCCGGACGGGATTTCGATGGCGATGGAGCGAATGAAACCTACCTCGAGATCGTGCAGGACATGTGCGACATGTATGCATGGGGCCAGGGTGATGCAGCAAGTGGAGGCTATGCCGGCGGCTGGAGGTATTCATGGAATGCTGATTCAGACAATTCTGCCGCCCAGTGGGCCGCTATCGGCATGATCCCTGCCGAGAGGACTTGGGGCTGCACAATCCCTGCTTGGGTCAAACAACGCAATGATGTGTGGCTCAACTACAGCCATCAGATGTGGGGTACCGGGAATATGTATGGCGGTTTCGGATATACCGGCTCCGGAAATGGCATTGCCCTGACCCCATGTGGAATGGTACAGCTTAATTTCATCGGGGCTGGAAGAGGCGATGCCCGATGGGTCCGCTGCGAGCGTTGGTTTGCAGACAACTGGACGACCGGGAGTAACTGGCTCGGCAATAGAAACTACTACGCGTTTTACGCAGGCTTTAAGGCCTTTACCCTCGCTACGCCAGAACCTATCGAGACGTTCCAGTCCAATGGCTTCAACTGGTACCGCGGCAATGCCACAACAATGGGATTGGCAAGAAGACTGATTGAAGACCAGGACAGGTCAACGACGAATGCTTTGACACGGGGAAGATTTCACAGTAACGGCGGCTATGTTGAATACCCCCTTTCCACCGCGTTTGCTACCATCATCCTGAGCGGTTTCGAGTCACAGCCCGTGGCTGTGGTAGCCGCCAATCCGAATCCTACGGATCAGGATATAGCAGTCACCTTTGATCATTCCGGTTCATATCATCTCGACAACACCAGGAATCTCACCCTCTTCGAATATGACTGGAACGATGACGGGATCTTCGACTATTCCACGAACGATCTCTTTGCAACTCCAACCCATGCATTCCACTGTGATACTTATCCAACGACGCCCTGCACTTTCCCTGTCGCCATGCGCGTAAGCGACAACAGCACCCCGGTGAGAAGGAATACTGCTGTCATCAATGTGGTAGTGACACCTCCTCCCCATCCGCCCACTGCAAACCCAGGCGGTCCCTATCTCGTATGTCCGGGGAGCCAGGTGACTCTCGATGCATCTCTCTCCACAGATATCGATATACCACTGGGAGATCATATCGTGAGCTATGCGTGGGAATTGGATGGCCTTGCACCATATGATTTCAATGACCTAGTTACCACCAATCCTATCAGTACAATCAACCCGAGCGCTTACGGGATTGCCGCATCAGGCATTCACAACATCGGCTTGAGGGTGACTGACACAGCAGGCCTCACCCATGAGAAGTGGACGACAATATCAATAGATGATGACTACTGCGTCCGGTGCGTCACCAATCTTACTGCCAGAGCGAAGAGCGGGAAGGCACAGCTGGTCTGGACCAATGTCGGTGCAGCAAACTATAGAATCTACCGGAAGGTCAACAGCAGCCCAACATACACCCTCATCGGCCAGACGACCTCGACATACTCGACATATCTGGACTTGACTGCAGTAAGCGGGATCACCTATTCTTACTACGTGCAGTCGGTAAATGCGGCCGGAGGCACATGCAACTCCGACCCGGTCATCATAACAATACCAGCGACGAGATAGTAAGACAGGATACATGTTGGGCAGGATGGATATGATGCGTTTTTTCTGATATCCATCCTGCAAGATACGAATCGTAAAAAGCCCAGGGGTGAATTTCACCCCTGGGCCCTTTTTGAGAATAGATATTTTAGGATGTCTAGAATGAAACGGTATTGGCTCTCCATATCGCTGGCAACTGCCGGCATCATCCTCATAATCTTTGCATATGAAGTTTTCTACACTCCGTATCTGGACACTGTGCCCAGCGAGCAACCGGTACAAGCCGTGGATCCGTATCCGATACAGGATCAACCCCTGCAAGCCCCGCAGGAATCTGCAACTGGAGATGAATACGACGCCGACGTTCCGGGGGCTACCCTTCCAGATAATCACGTAATAAGAATGAAGCGGGAAGTGGTGCGCGAAGATCTCGAAGACCATGGATATCTCGCCACTCAGTTAAGTGTTAGACCGACTGATGACGGGATTGTCGTTCTCACTCTGGATAAGGAATCCCTGCTCATAAAGGCAGGCCTGAGGGTTGGCGACAAGATTCAGGATGTAAACGGTACGCCCGTAAGATCCATAAAAGACTTGTCAAGGGCAATCAAAGAGGCACAGGTGAGATGCAATGGGCCGGTGTCTATAGAAAGGATCACCCCCGATGGAAGGCTGGATCCTATCTATATCAAGCCCAGGTAAGGCTTCCCTTCCAACAAGCTTCAACCAGCAGGTTGTCTCCCCTTACTCCCGTTCCCGCGGGGATCTTTTTACGCCGTCCATGCTGAGAGTAAGCTGGTTTATTATTCTGAGCATGAGCAGGTTCGCCTTGCGGTGAAAGGGAGAACAGCCTCCTAAATGATGTTGCAGAGAACCTTTTTCAAAGCCACAAGGAACCAGAAGGTATAGTGAGCCGGATAACGCTCGACATCAAGGAGTAAATCCTTCTTTTCGACCCATTTCCAATCCTCGACCTCCTGGAGATCGGGGCGAGGATCGCCATCGAACGTTCCCACAAAGACATGGTCGATCTCGTGCTCATACAGCTCATGATCAAGTTTCGTCTTATAGGTGAACGTGAAGATCTCCCTGAGCTCGCAATCGATACCCATTTCTTCCAACAGGCGTGTATGAACTATATTCTCAAGGATGTCATCCGGTCCCGGATGACTGCAGCAGGTGTTCGACCAGAGCCCACCCGAGTGGTATTTTGTTCTTGATCTCTTCTGGAGAAGAAGCTCTCCTCGGGTATTGAAAACGAAAATGGAAAAGGCCCTGTGCAGCAGGGCTTCTCTGTGGGCCTTCATCTTCTCCCCTAAGCCGGTCGGCTTATCGTCTTCATCAACAAGGATGAGTCTTCGATCCATGGTATCTTACTATACAGAGCCAAGATAATCTTCGATACAAGCAGAGACATCAGTAATACAAAGATTGTCAGGCACCTTGAATTCATCAGCCCTTTCGCCGCATACCAGGAAGACTACCTGATCCTCCCCTGTCAATGGCGGGTACCCGTGGGAACCATGAATCAAACTCGTGTCCTGGGAGATATTGAAGGTTCCGGGGTCAAAGAACAGCTCCAGCGGGTCATAACCAGGCTTCCGGTGTATGTCGACATGGGTGGCAAAATCCGGCTCCTTCACCCTGTCATCCCACCAGTAATAGGAAAACCATCTGTTTCTTTCACTGACGGCTATAAAATCGCCGGAACGTGCATTATCTGCCCTGTACTGCTGCTTGCCCTTCTGGTCAAGGATAAGGTCTATCCCCCTGATACCTTCGAGAACTGATCGAACAGCCTTTTCAAATCCCGGCTTGATGTAGATATGCGCGATCTGATGATCCACCATGGCAAATGCAGGACTCAGCTCACAGTCGAGGTACTCGCGATCCTTGATTTCACGCACCCTTAGCAACCCCTTTTCGCGGAGCAGGCGATTGATGGGGATATCGCCCTGGACACCGGAGAGGATGTATTCGGAAAGAACAACAAAGACGGTCTCATCCGACAACCCCAAGCCCTTGATGCCTTCCACGATGCGTTTTACCTCGTCATCCAGGCATTTCAGCTCTTCATCGATCTTCGCATCCGAGGGATCATATTTTTGTGAAGCGTAATCGAGATGGGGCAGATATACGTACATGAGATCGGGTTTTTCACGGGCCATGACTTCGAGGGCGGACTGTGCAATCCAGCGGCTCCCATCGATTGAAGCCATCGGTCCCCAATAGGAAAAGAGAGGGAATTCGCCTATTTTCATATTGATTTGCTCGTAAAGGCCGACCGGCTTGGAATAACACCAGAGGACAAGGCTTTCTTCCGTATGGATCGGCTTAGGCGTTATGACCACGTCACAGGAGGCATAGAGGCTGTTCTGGAAAAAAAGCACCGCGGTCTTGTGCCCGGGATTTCTTTTTTTGAGGCGGTCCCAGGTCCTTTCTGCCTGAACCAGAGATGAGGACTGTTCCCAGAATGCGATCTGAAAATTATCGGGAAAGTAGAACCCGTTCGATACCACCCCGTGTGATTCCGGATAGACCCCGGTAGTCAGGCTCGCCTGAGCCGGGAGGGTAAGCGCAGGGAATACCGGATTCATCCTGTGAAGATGCCCATTCGTGATCAATGAATTCAGATATGGGACCTTTTCCTTGGATTCAATATGTCTTGGGCTTAAGCCCACTGCATCGATCACCACAATCCTTTTCTTATTCATACGAACCTCACTCTTTGTTTTCCATTTATATGGTCTTTCACGTCCTGGGAACAAACCGTGGGTCATCTATTGCCATGGCAGGGGAACCAACTATCACGAACTCAAGGATTTCCCCTTCATCAGCGGAAACCTCATGGGCGATTCCATAGGGGATGATCACCACAGCCCCTGGTCTCAGCTTGTGCTGGTTTCCTTCGAGCACGATCTCTCCATTACCGCTCAGGACATAATACACCTCATGATACCCCGAGTGGTAGTGAGAGTCTCCCCTGGTGACCCTTATCACATGGACATTGGCAACCCCGCCTTCTCCGCCGGTGATGATCCTTGTAGCTTCGCCGTACGGACAGGCTACAGCCGATGTTTCGTCGCGATAGCGCACAAGCGGTTCGACTATGTTCCTCTTCATATGGTCCATGCTTCTTCTCGTGAACGTTCGGGCCGGGGTTTGAATTTCGGGCATTGTCCCATAAAATAGCAGGGATTGTTAAAGAAAACAGTCTCGATATTCTCATCTTTGTGGCCTCTGCGGCGCATCTCGAAGATAGCATCATGAAGCGTGGAAGGATCGGATGGGCCCCAATCACCCGAGGCATCCACCATCATGTGATCAATGCCGTAGATCTCCAGGGCATCAACCACCCTGTTGGGAGAATTTTTGGTGGTCGGATAGATGGTCATGGCCACCCAAAAACCCGCATCTCTCAACATCTTGATGGTATGCTCCTCACAGTGGTCAAAGGTTACCCTTTCAGGATCAATGAGGCCATGACCTTTCAGGTAATCGAGCATCATTTTTGTCCCTTTGAATTTGTCTTTCAGGTGCGGGGTGTGGATCCAGATCAGCTGCTTATGCTTGAGGGCAAGCTCCACCTGTTCTTCAAAGATCGTCATCTCATTTTTTGTATTCAGGTTAAGACCGATCTCTCCTATGCCCAGCACAGTGGGTTTATCAAGGAACTCAGGGATGAACGAGATGACCTCTCTGGAAAGGACAAGGTCCTCTGCTTCCTTAGGGTTGATACAAATCCAGCTGTAGTGCTGAATCAAATATTTCGCGGCCCTTGTTGGCTCGAATTCCGAGATATGGGTAAAATAATCATAAAAAGCCTGTGCCGACGTGCGGTCATATCCGGCCCAGAAAGCCGGTTCGCAGCAGGCTATGGTGTGCATCCTGGCCATTCTTTCATAATCGTATGTGGTCCGTGCAATCATGTGAATATGCGGCTCGATTACCTTCATGGCATCCTTCCTTTATTGCTCTGAAAAGAGCACCTGAAATTTCTCGGCTCGGTTGAGTTTTGTGTTCTTCAAGAGGTCAAGCGCCTGCATGATGTTTTGTAAACGTGGATCATTGAATACCTCGTTCCCTCCCTGGGAACGCTCAAGCCTGTCAAATGTAGCGGCTGTTTCCAGGAGTGCGCAACGGATATCGAGGAAATACATATCCAGTAATTCTTGTGCAGTTTTGCATGATCCCAATCCTTTATAGTTTTGATCGCCGGCCATAGATGCCCTCCTAACATTATATCATTTCTCAAATAAGTAGTTACACTGTAAGAGGTTTTTTCTCAAGTCTTTGATATGAGTTCTATGCTTTCAGCCTCATGACGTGCTGAGAGTATTTATGGGTACATTCGATTCCGTAATCTTGTGTTAAGACCTACTGAATTTTTTCACAGCCAACCTCGGTTCTTGTATAATTTTCTGTTTATGCTTAAATACAGACTCTTGGAATGATAGGAGGCTGTGGGCCATATGGATATTCAGGATATAACGCAAAAGGTCGAACAGGAAAGCATAGTTTTAAAGCAGGTATCAGCAGAGATCGGGAAGGTTATTGTCGGGCAGCGGGATCTTGTAGATCGCATGCTTATCGGGCTGCTGTGCGACGGACACCTTCTGCTGGAGGGCCTGCCAGGGCTTGCAAAAACCACGGCCGTCAAGACCCTTGCCCTGGCTGTCAATACGAGCTTCCAGCGCATCCAGTTCACCCCTGACCTGCTGCCGGCCGACATCATCGGCACACAGATTTTCCGGATGGACACCGGTGGGTTCGAGGTAAAGAAAGGCCCCATTTTCCACAACATCATCCTGGCGGATGAAATCAATCGGGCGCCGGCCAAGGTGCAAAGCGCCCTGCTCGAAGCCATGCAGGAAAAGCAGGTGACCGTCGGTGAGACGACCTTCAAGCTGGGGCGCCCCTTCCTTGTGCTTGCCACACAGAATCCCATTGAGCAGGAAGGGACGTATCCTCTGCCCGAAGCCCAGATCGACCGCTTCATGCTGAAAATCAAGGTGGTCTACCCGAACGAGGCAGAGGAGAAGGAAATTATGAACCGTATGTACAATGATACGGGCGAGACCGTCCGGCCGGTGATCGATCCCGAACGACTGGAATGTGCCAAGACGGTTATGAAGTCCATTCACATGGAAGACAAGCTCATGGACTACATCGTGCGCATCTCGAATGCCACGCGGAGACCGCAGGACTTCGGTCTTACCATCGGGACCATGATCAACTACGGGGCCTCACCCCGGGCCTCTATCTGGCTGGGCCTGGCATCCAAGGCGCATGCCTTCCTCATGGGCCGTGGCTATGTAACCCCTCAGGATGTTAAGACCATGGCGCCCGACGTGCTCCGTCACCGCATTATCCTGAGTTATGAAGCCGAAGCCGAGGGACGGAGCACCGATGACCTCATTCAGGCGATCCTTGAACGTCTCGAGGTCCCCTGATGATCTCCGGTGAGGTTCTGTCCAAGATCCGGAAGTTCCACTTCCGTACCCGCTATCTGGCGAACGATCTTTTTGCAGGCCAGTATGTAAGCGCCTTCAAGGGCCACGGCATGGAGTTCGCCGAGGTGCGGGAGTACCAGATAGGCGATGATATCCGATCTATTGACTGGAACGTTTCGGCCCGCTACGGCCGGCCGTTTGTGAAAATCTTCCACGAGGAACGCGAGCTTACGCTCATGCTGCTCATTGATATGTCCGGTTCGCATCAATTCGGCACACGTGGCCGCTTCAAGCGCGAGCTTCTGGCCGAAGCGGCGGGGATGCTAGCCTTCCTCGCCATACGAACGAATGACAAGGTCGGCGCCATCCTTTTCAGCTCGCAGATCGAAAAGTTCCTCCCCCCTAAGAAGGGAGCACCTTTTGTCTGGAGCCTCATCAAGGAGATATTCACCTTTGAACCGGCAAATCCGCAGACCGATATCGATACAGCGCTTTCTTACCTGAACCGTGTGGTCAAGAGGCACGCCATCATCTTCCTTCTCTCGGACTGCATGGATGAAGGTTTTGACAAAAGCCTCAGGCTTACTGCCAGGAAACACGATCTTACCGTTCTTCGCATTGCCGACCCGGCCGAGATCAAACTCCCTGATATTGGGCTCATCCGCATGATCGATCCTGAAACCTATGAACATGGCATCATAAACACATCGAACAAGGTCTTTCGCCGCCGCTGGCTGCAGGAAAGGGCACATCATGATGTATACCTGAAGGACCTCTGCACCAGGTGCGGTGTCGACCTTGTGGAGCTGCGAACGGATCGGGATGTTGTTGAACCGCTCTCCCGACTGTTTCTGCAGAGGAGAAAGCGCATCAATGTCTAAAGCAGGCATTGAACTCCGGCATCATATGCCACGGTGTATACCTGACACTTGGGGATTGGCACTGATTCTTATTGTATGCCTCGCCGTTTCCCTGAATGCCCAGGAACCTCAGAACAGGCAGGCCTCTTCATCTATTCCCCCTGCTCAGCTATCTGCAAGCCTGGACCAGGCCGTCGCACCAGTGGGCGGCACTGTGAGCCTCACACTCTCTTATACCCTGCCCCAAGGGTCTCGCTTGCCGGATAATTGCGAAATCGAAGGGCTTCAAGGCATACCCATAACCGGCATCATAAAGAAACCAGGCTGCATTATCTTACATTTCATTGTGGAGCGTCTTACGGATATCATATTGGGGCCTGTAAGCCTGGCCTACCTGGATGCCAATGGTACAAGACAAATGATCAAGGCTGATGCCCTCATCCTCAAGGTGAAGAGCAACCTTGAGAAGGACCCTGAAAAGCAGCAGCTGAGGCCCATTCAAGACATCATACCCCTAAAATCCATATGGCTCCCCTGGGTGCTCCGGTGTTCGCTTGCTATCCTTGCGGCTCTTATGATCATTGGCCTGTTTATCTGGTATCAGCATCGGGTTAATCCAAAGGACAGGCAGATCCCGGACCTGCCGCCTCATATCCGTGCCCGAATGGACATAGAAGGGCTCGATACAAGCGGCATGTTCGAGAAGGGAGAGGTGAAGGCCTTCTACTTCCGCTTTTCCCATATCCTCAAGCACTATCTGGAGGTATTGCGAGGATTTCCGGCCGCTGAGTATACCATCGAGGAAATTGCCTCCAAGGTGAACACGGAGGTAGACCAGAAAATCGTCGTCATCCTGAAGAAGGCTGACCTCGTCAAGTTTGCCGATGATGTGCCCACGAAGTCAAGCAAGGACGAGGATGTTATGATGGCGCTTTCCTATATCGCAGCCACTGCACCAGGACCCGGGCCGGCGATTGATACCGGAGAAAGCAGAGGCAATCTATTGTGATCTTCCGATTCGCTTATCCCACGCTTCTCTTCATATTGTCAGTACTTATCCTTCTCTGGCTTGTTGTGCGCCTGAAGAGAATGCCTTCTTCCGCAACCTTTTCCACAGCCTCTCTTTTGATCCGTCTTTCCAGTGGCAGTGACAGGCTTAAGGCTCGTATCCCGCTGATCTTGAGCACCTGTGCCTTTATCCTCCTTGCCCTTGCCGCTTCCCGGCCCCAGCTTTACAACGTATCCCGTGAGACACTGTCTCCGGGGGTGGATATCCTCCTGTGCATGGATACGTCAGGCTCCATGAAGGCCCTTGACTTTACGCTCGATAAAATACCGGTGATGCGTCTCACTGCCGTGAAAAAAGTGGTGAGCGATTTTATCAAGAAGCGTGAACACGATCGGATAGGTCTGGTCGTATTCGGTGAGGCTGCCTACACCCAGGCACCTCTCACCATGGACAAAGGCCTTCTGCTCCAGCTTGTCGGTGGCATGCAGATCGGCATGGCCGGAGACCGAACCGCCCTCGGTGATGCCATTGCGGTGAGCGCCAAGCGTCTGAAAAATCTGAATGCGCCAACGAAGATACTTGTCGTACTCACCGATGGGCGAAGCAATACAGGAAAGCTGTCACCGGTCCAGGCTGCTGAAGCCGCCGCCGCTGTGGGCATAAAGATCTATGTGGTAGGTGTGGGGGGCAAGGGGGAAGCTCCCTTCCTGGTGAGGACATTATTCGGTGATCGATTGGTATACCAGCATGTGGACCTCGATGAAAAGACACTCCAGGACATAGCCAGGATCGGCAATGGGGGGTTCTTCCTGGCTTCCGATACAAAGGGTCTCTCTGATATCTATAACATTATCGACAAGACTGAGAAACGAGAGGTGAAGGTCAAGGAGTTCTTCCACTTCAAAGAACTCTATAGCTATTTCCTCATCCCTGCTCTCCTCCTTATTGCACTTTCGCTGTTGCTTGAAATGACGATCCTGAGGGTAGTGCCATGAGTTTTGCCCATGCATGGATATTGCACTTCCTCTGGCTGCTGCCCCTTGCGGGCATCTGTCTCATCTTCTCTTCCCGCAGACAGGCCCATGTTCTGAAGAAAGCGGCGGACCCGGAACTGATCACACGCCTCATCGGCAAGCCACGGTCCGGTGTGCGTTTTATCAAGGGGTTACTTCTACTGGGCGCACTTTTCCTTATGATTTTTGCACTTGCCGGTCCCCGCTGGGGTAGCCGCTACCAGGAAGTGAAGCAGAAGGGTGTTGATATTATGATTGCTTTTGATGTGAGCCCGAGCATGCTGGTATCGGACATAAAGCCGAATAGGCTCGAGCGCGCTAAGCGCAAGGTGCAGGACCTCCTGCATGTCATACGGGGTGATCGTGTCGGACTTGTTGCCTTCTCCGGTTCTGCATTTGTCCAGTGCCCCCTCACGCTCGACTACGAAGCCCTTTCCATGTTTCTCAACCAGCTGGAGCCGAGGTTCATTCCGGTACCTGGCACCGATCTGGGCTATGCCATTGTAAAGGCAATCGATTCATTTGACTCCATGTCCCAGGCTGACAAGGTGATTCTGCTCATCACCGACGGGGAGGACAATGAAGGCCTCGGACAGAAAGCTGCTGAAAAAGCAAGGATAAAGGGAGTGAAGGTCTTCGTGTTAGGTATAGGTGAAACAGGGGGAGGGCCTGTGCCAGGGCCCGGGGTCAGCTTCGCCAAGGACGAGAGCGGCAGGATTATACTGTCCAGGCTTGACGAGGAGGGGTTGAAAGAGATTGCATCTACAACCGGTGGTACGTATGCACGAGTGGTCACTGGTGATCTGGATCTTGACATTATCTACTTTGCAGGGATTAAATCACACACCAGGGCAACCGAGATCAAGAGCGGAAAGATAAAGGTTTTTGAAGAACGTTTTGCCGTATTTATTGCTGCTGCATTGCTCCTGCTTCTGATCGAGGTATTATTGCTTGAGCGCCATCCCGGGCCCTTCAGGTAAGGAAATGATATGAAATGAGGATTCAAATAGCATTCATCATGATTCTTTCTCTTGTCCTTATTTTCTTTTCACAGGACCTGTTTGCTGAACACCCGGACAAGCTCTACCAACAGGGTAAGTTCAAAGAATCCCTCATGGGGTATGAGCAGATCGACCTTGCCAATCCCAAGGATATAAGAGGCAGGTTTAATCGTGGCTGTGCCGCTTATCAAATCCGGGATTACCAGGGTGCACAATCCGCATTTGCAAGTGTCTACAGACGCTCTGAAGATGACAAGATACGTTTCAAGGCCGTCTATAACCTGGGGAATGCTGCATTTCAGGCAGGAGACCTGAAGACCGCAGTGGATTCTTATGAAAAGGCCGTCCGCCTGAACCCGCAGGATGCAGACGCGCGATATAACCTGGAGCTTGCGCTGAGAAAAGCCGAGTATGAGAAGAAACAACAAGCTCAGAAGCAACCCAGCGATACCGGAAGGCAAGGCCAAAGGCAACAAAGTCCCCGGCAATCAGGTAAGAACGATAAGCAGGAACAACAAAAATTAAATCAGATGAAACAGGGGTTACAGCAGGAACAGTCCCACCAGAGTGATCAGGCTCAATCCAAGAGACATGATGAACAAGATAATTCTCGGCAGCCGAAAGATCTCTCTGGAGAACTCAATGCTCTTTCTCAGGCTAAGTCGCCTGCAATGGATGATATCCCCAGGCAAAGGCAGCAGACACAATCCATTGATCGTGATAGGGCCAATGCACTTTTGAACAACATTCAGGAAGACAGAACGCCCTATCTTCGATTTCAGGTGCCTGGAGACAAGCGTGGGGGTGTAAAATCAGGGAAGTATTGGTAGATATGAAAAAATTAAGATGTTCTATCTTCATGCTTGCATTGTTATGTGTGCTGACTGAACCGGGAACACTTCAGGCTGCGATATCGGTCACACTCTTCCTAGACCGTAATGAGGCTACCATTAACGATGTCGTGCGTCTGAGCGTGAGTATGCAAGGCAAAGACGGCAGCGAACCTCCGCATATAGCAGGATTGAAAGAGTTCATTGTGAATCCGGGGGGTAAATCCACCCAGATACAGATTATAAATGGAGAAAAGAGCGAGGCTGTCGAGTACTCCTACTACATCAAACCGAGAAAGACCGGCGTTTTCACCATCGGACCTGCAAGTGTATCAATTGCCGGGAGATCGTATTCGAGCGACACCATTCGGCTTACCATATCCCAGCAGCCAGCCTCAACCTCCGCTGGGGGAAAGGGAATTCTATTCCTCACTGCCGAACTCTCGTCAAAAGAGGCATATCTCGAACAGCAGCTTGTCTATAACCTTAAACTCTACCACATGAACAAGATCAGCGATGTCTCCGTGACCCTGCCCAAGACCAATGGTATCACCTTGAGACCGATTGACGAGCCCAAAGAGTATATGAGCACCTTGGGCGGGCAGAGTTATCAAGTGTTATATGTGAGGTATCTCCTGCTTCCCGAAAAGCCTGGGGCCTTTTCCCTGGAACCTGCGCACATGGGCATGACCGTCTATGAACAGAAAAAACAGCCCTCACGGGACTTCTTTGACGATCCGGGCTTCGGCTTCACCCAGGGCCGACCCATGACTATCGCATCTGAGCCTGTTGCGCTCAATGTAAGGCCGCTGCCCCAAACCGGCCGACCGCGGGGCTTCACCGGCCTTGTGGGAAACTTCCAGCTTGCAGCAAAGCTCACCCCGTCTCAAATCAAGACAGGCGATTCCGCTTCACTCGCCATCCAGATCACCGGGGCGGGAAATGTAAACCGTATTCCGGATATAAGCCTCCCAGAGATCCCGGGAATCAAGATATACCCTGATCAGCCCAAGATGGAAACCTCCATCGGCGTGCATGGACTCAACGGAACAAAGACAATGAAGTGGGCCCTTGTGCCTCAGAACCCAGGCACCTACCAGATACCGGCACTGACCTTCTCATATTTTGCCCCGGAGACAGAGACGTATAAGACACTGCGTACGGCTTCCCAAATTTTGAAGGTGTTACCCGGCGAACAACAGCACCTCCAAGTTGCGCCCAGTACGACTGCCACGTCTGGAGTGCCAGTCCGACTAAAACGTGAAGTGGAAGAGTTGGGTAAAGACATCCTCCCTGTGCACACATCCATGAAAGACCTTCAGCACGGCCTGAATATCCGACAACACCTTGTCTTCACCTTTATTATCCTGCTCCTGCCGGTCATTATTTATCTTGTTGTGGCCATCATCCTCCGGCTGAAGCGTAAAAATGTCGAGCTGGCCCATTCAATACGCTCGAAAAAGGCGGCAAAGGCATTTGCTGCAGTTTACGGCAAGAAATCTCTCAGCGCGAGTGAAACGATGGAATCCTTGCAGACCTTTATCAACGATCGTTTCGGGCTTGCCATGGGCATCATCACCCCGGATGAGATGCGAGACATTCTTACCGAGCATAAAGTAAGCAGAGAGCTCGTCGAACGCTTCCATGGCCTGTATGCTTCCCTCCAGCAGGCAGTGTATACAGGTAGAGGCGATCAGCCGGTCCCATTTGATGAAGACCTGGAAAGACTCATCCGGCAGATCGACAGGGAGGCGGCATGAAAAAGCTCAAGGCCTTGCTTATTCTTGCGTTGCTCACGTTTCCGGTTGTATCGTATGCCATGGCCGATTCCGGCGATGAACTCTTCTTCAAAGCCAATCAATTCTATAAGAACAGCAACTACAAAGAGGCCGCCCGACTCTATACCGAGCTGACAGATACCGGTTACGTTTCAGGCCACATATTTTACAACTTGGGCAATACGTATTTCCGGCTGGGCGACCTTGGTCATGCTATTTTAAACTATGAGCGTGCAAGACTACTTATCCCTCGTGATGCCGACCTAAAATTCAATCTCGAATATGCGAAAGACCGTACTCGTGATGCCGTGGATGTGCCCACGCGTCCGCTTGCTACCATCTTCTTCTGGCTGGACACCTTCAGCCTCGATGAATTGTTCGGCATCTTATCGATAATTAATGCCCTTTTCTTCGCAGCACTGATACTGAGGCTTTTACACAAGAGAGAGTGGACATTCATTGCTTTGACCATAGTTACTGTCATCTGGCTGGTTTCAGGATCATCTCTGGGTGTTAAGTGGTATCAGCTAGTAAATGATCCCCGTGGTGTGATCATCGCCGATGAGGTGAACGCGCTTGCAGGACCAGATTCCAAGGATAGTGAGCTCTTCAAGCTCCATGTAGGAACCATTGTTGAGATTGAGAGGGTGGAAGGAACCTGGGCACTTATCACTATTTCAGAAGGAAAGCGGGGATGGATGAGGAAAGAAATGATCGAGTTTCTATCATTTAATGCAGGCAAGTTGCCTGATAAGGCATAAGTCTCATTCATCACAGGATTGATAATGATGTCGTTCAGGCCGAAAAGGATACTCTACCGTATCATAATTCCATATACGGTTCTGTTCATATTAATGAGCTGTTCAACTTGGCTTCTATCCGCCTATTTTATAACCATTTATCTGGATCAAGGTTTGGAAAAACAAATGGAGCAGGTTGCAAGTGTTATTTCAAAATCAAGATATGTCTTAAACCCTGTTATTCTTAAGCAGCTGAGAGATATTATTAATGCAGAGATTGTCCTTTTCAGTGATGACGGCCGCATCATCAGTACCACCGTAGCTGATACGTCGCTAAACCAGCAACTTCAGAAGGCAATGAAAGCTGCAAGAGACAAGCCTTATGGCGGAATGGATACCCTGATTGGGGGAAGGCACTACCGGACCATCATACATCCCATCATGTTTCCTGAACATGGAAGGACGTTTTTGGGCCTTCTCATGCCCACAAGCAACGTGAATGTTTTCTACAGGACAATTTTTCTGAGCATGGGTTTGATTACGCTGGTGGGGATTGTTGCCATGGTAGGGATCGGCTATACCATAGCCCGGACGATCACCGCCCCAGTGGAAGAACTGGTCAGGGTTGCTGAAAAGGTATCCGGAGGAAATCTCAACCAGAAGGTGTATATCAAGAGCAAAGACGAGATCGGCAGCCTTGCGGTAGCATTCAATGATATGATCGGACAGCTGAAAGACTTCGAGGAAAAGCTCATTGATTCAGAGAAAATGGCGACTGCGGGACAGTTGGCTGCCGGTATGGCACATGAAGTCCGGAACCCCTTAACCAGCATTAAAATGATGGTGCAAGTTCTTGCTGCTCGCCTTCAAACACAACCACAGACCAGTGAGATCTTGGCAGCTTTGATACGGGAGATTGACAGGCTTGACAGGATCATCGCTGAAATAATCAGCAAAACCAGGCCTGGAGAGCTTCAGAAGAAAGCGGGGAATGTAAATCAGCTGCTCAAGGAGGTTATTTCCATAGCCCTTGAGAATTTCAGCAACCAGGGTATCTTTATAGAAGAGCAGTTTGAGAGGGATCTGCCCGAACTTTGCATTGATCAGGAAAAAATCAAGCAGGTGCTCTGGAACTTGATCCTGAATGCAAAAGAAGCCATGTCCAAGGGTGGCATAATTAAGATAACTACGTCGAAGTCGGATTCCATGTTTGTTGAAATCTCCATTATTGATACAGGACCAGGTATTACTACGGATGATGTGGAGCGATTATTTCAGCCTTTTTTTACCACAAAGCCAGAAGGAGTAGGGCTCGGATTGACCATGAGCCGCAAGATAATTGAAAAACACGGCGGAACAATGACCTTAAACGGCATGCCTGGTGGAGGGGCTCATGCCAGAGTGTTCTTACCGGTCGGACTTTAGCAGGCAATCATATTCTCATGGTAATCAAGTCTCTCATGGTATAAAATTGATTGTTAATCTAGTAGGGTACAAGGTGTATAGAAATGACGAAGATCCTTGTGATTGATGATGAGGAGATGATCCGGTTTGCCTTTGAGCAGTTTCTCTTAGATGAAGGATATGCGCCTTTGCTTGCATCAGGCTCGGATACAGCACTTGAAATTCTCCGGAATCATAATCCCTCTATAATATTTCTTGATTACCGACTGCCCGGCAGAGACGGGTTGGATCTTCTTGCCGAGATCCGCAGGTTACATCCAAAGTCTGCTGTGGTCTTTATGACGGCTTTTGGTGTGATGGATGTTGCGATTAAGGCAATGCAGCTTGGGGCCTATGAATATCTCACAAAACCTCTTGACCTGGATGGAATCCGTATTCTGATAAGACGTATCATCGATGCCAAAGAATCTTCCACATATAGAGAGGAAGAGACGGATTCTTTCGAACAAAAAACATCAGGAGATCATATAATCGGTAAGAGTCCGGTCATGCAGGATATCTTCAAAATGATCGGGCTTCTCACTACCCAGGACATCACGGTCCTCATTACCGGGGAAAGCGGGGTAGGAAAAGAGCTCGTTGCCAAGGCTATACACATGAACAGTCCTCGTAAAGCGTTTCCATTTATTGCCGTTAACTGTGGTGCAATGCCGGAAAACCTTATCGAGGCTGAGATGTTCGGCTATGAAAAAGGTGCATTTACCGGAGCAGATGCCCAGAAGAAGGGTAAATTCGAGATTGCCCAAGGCGGGACCATTTTTCTGGATGAGATAGGTGAATTGCCCCCTTCTTTACAGGTAAAGCTCCTTCGTGTGCTGCAGGAAAGGACGTATGAACGCATTGGAGGAAATGTTCCCATCGGCACAGATGCAAGGGTAATAACTGCTACCAATAAAGACCTGCACCATGAGGTCAATATGGGTAAATTCAGAAAAGATCTTTTTTATCGTCTCCATCTTATACATGTACATCTTCCCCCATTGCGTGAGCGTAAAGAGGATATTCCTTTATTGGTCGAGCATTTCATCCGTAAGGCAAATCTGGATATGGGGCGCCAGGTGAAAGGGGTTACCCGTGAAGCGATGAGACAGCTTCAATCATACTCGTGGCCTGGCAATGCCAGGGAACTGGAGAATATGATCAAACGCGCCATGGTTCTCTCCCGCGATGATATCTTGCCTGAACACCTCTTTATCTTTGAGAATTCGCATGAATCTCCTGAAGATATGACATCGCACGATGAGCTGTCTCAGGCTGCAAGGTTGTGTTTTGAAGAAGGCCTTAAGGGTGAGGAAAAAGGTGGCTCACTATTTGATTCTGTTGTGAGGGTCGTTGAAAAGACCCTGATACGGCAAGCAATGAAAGACACCAAGGGTAACCAGGCTCAGGCTGCAGTGCGATTGGGGATGCATAGGTCAACCCTAAGAAAAAAGATAAGGGATTATCATATAAAATAAATTCATCTCCCCGGGCAAAAACACTTTAGTGGTATATTTTGTCCTTTCTTTGTCTAAAATATATCAGATACTCGCATGTTTACCCAATTTCTAAACAAGTCAGTATATGCAACTATTTGAATACACTATCTATAGTATTATCAATAAATATTGAATAAAATGGCACCATAATTGCTTTTATGTAAGCATCATTCCCCAAAATGATGAAAATTGAAATCGTGAGTCGGTCGTGGAGGCACCCCCTGCCTGCACGACCAAACTCTGTTTGAGGAGATAATTTGCATCATGGCTAAACATAAACTTGGAATCTGGCTTATTGGCGCACGAGGATCAGTAGCTACAACCGTTATTGCTGGTGCGCTGGCTTTAAAAAAAGATCTCATTCCTCCCACAGGGATGATTACTGCTACAGACAGTTTCAAGGACCTTGACCTCATTGATATACAAGATCTCCGGTTTGGAGGATGTGATATACGCTCTGGCAGCTTTCTGGAATCTTGCAAGCAGATGTGTTTAGATAACTGTGCCCTTGATGGAAAAATTCTTGATGCCATAAGCACCGATGCCAGGGAGATAGAGCCTTTTATTTATACAGGGTCTCTGAAAAATTGTGGTGATGCGATACAGGACCTTACGCCTGCAGAAAAAAAAAATATAAAAACTCTTCGCAATGAGATAGCACAGATCAGATCACATATCAGACAGTTTAAAAATGATAATGGCCTCAAAGATGTTGTTGTCGTAAATCTGGCTTCAACAGAACCACTTCTGGAGTTTAAAGACTGCCATTCCAACATTGAGGCTTTTGAAGCCTGCCTCGATAAAAACCAGGATGATTCCATCAGGGCAAGTACACTATATTCCTATGCAGCAATACAGGAAGATTGCCCTTACATAAACTTTAATGCATCAAATGGCGCTTTGATCCCGGCTATTATAGATCTGGCCCGAGCACGCCAGATTCCTGTTATGGGTAATGATGGAAAGACCGGCGAAACCCTTGTCAAGTCGGCCCTTGCTCCGATGTTTACCAGCAGGAACCTTGAGGTCTTGAGTTGGGAAGGATTTAATATCTTAGGGAACATGGATGGGAGAATACTGAACCATTCACAGAATAAAGAGGCAAAGATAAAGACAAAAGACCAGTCTCTCAGCCGCATCCTCGGCTATTCCCCCCATTCCAGGGTAAGTATAGATTATGTGCCTTCCCTCGGTGATCAGAAGACTGCCTGGGATTTTATCCACTTCAGAGGATTCATGGGGGTTCCAATGACCATGCAGTTAATCTGGCAGGGTTATGACTCCATCCTTGCTGCCCCCCTTATTCTGGATATGGTCAGACTTGCTGAGTTGTCAAAAAGACATGGACATATCGGTCTTATGCCGCACCTCTCACTTTTCTTCAAGGCTCCTTTAGGGGTGGAAGAACACCGGTTATACGAGCAGCATAAGATGCTCATGGATTATATTGATACTATACGAGATATTCAGCCAGTAAACGCAAAGTGATAGAGGAGCGTGTATGATGGATTATCGGTATGCTGTTGTTTTTGGGATTCTTATAGTTCTATTAACCAGCCCTTTATCCCTCATGGGGCAAGGGCCGGTAAAATCTCCTCAAATACAGTCTGGAGAAAATTCTCAATTTTTACCACCTCAGCTTACACCTCCAAATCCAGACCAAAATGTACCACCGCCTTCCCAAAAGCTTGAAGTTCCGCCCATCAAGAACATAAGCCCTGGAGTTTTTGATGTGGGGGGAGTTCGGATTGTTAAAAAGGAAAACCGGATTGAGTTTCCTGCCCAGGTGAATATGAATAAAGGTCTTCTTGAATACCTGATCGTAGGCCCTGGAGGAAAAGTTCATGAAAGCCTGCTGAGGACATCCATCGAGCCCTACAGCCTCCAGGTCTCCCTTTTAATGCTTGGGCTTGAAGGAACGACAAATCCGCTCCAGGGCCAGGGAGATCCAAGGTCTCCGCAAGGAGACCCGGTAACTATCTGGATTATTGTGAAAAAGGGAGACACTTCAAAAAAAATGAGGATAGAAGACTGGGTAGTCCTGAAGAACAATGAAGGAAAGACAAGACCCATGAAGCATACCGATTTTATTTTTACGGGTTCTACTTTCTATAATGGGATTTTTATGGCGCAGATGGAAAAATCAATTGTGGCCGTATATCATGACCCGGTTGCTTTGATAGATAATCCTTTGCCTGAAGGAGGATTGAATCCTTATCAATCCCAAAGTAATGAGATGTGGTCTGTAAATCAAAAAGATATATTGCCAATAGGCACGGACGTGATGGTAAGCATTGAGGCAAAGAAAATAAAGGGGAAGAAGGGGAAGAAACCATGAAGTATGATCTTTCGAGATTCAGGTCATATGCATCAGTTATCTTTATAATCATGTTCGTTGCCATGATATCGGGTATTGCGATCTCTGCACAAAAAGAAGTCCTCAAGCCCACAAAGCAGGACCTCTCCTTGAAAAACGAGGTTCAGCACGCAATTGACAAAGGTCTTAAGTGGCTCGCAACACAGCAGGACCCCAAGGGATTCTGGTCGCAGCCGGATTATCCAGCCCTATCAGCATTGGCTCTCACCGCATTCATGGGACATCCAAATGGGGCATACAAAACCGGAAAGATCCCTTTTATCGATAAGGGTTATGAATACCTTAGCCAGTGCGTAAAATCTGATGGAGGGATTTATGTCTCAAAGCTTGCCAATTACAATACCTCAATAGCGGTAATGGCCTTCCAGGTTTCCGGGAATCCTGCCTATGAAAAGACTCTCTTGAATGCACACAATTTCCTTGTGGGCATGCAGCAGGATTCCTCCAAAGGAAAGGGGGAAAGCCTGTATGACGGAGGTATCGGGTATGGCGATAAGTATGAACATTCGGATATGTCGAACACCATGTTTGCCCTGGAAGCCTTGTATTATACCCAATATTTGAAACAGGACAACAAAACGAATCCATCGGAATTCAAAGAGCTGAATATACCGGCTGCAATTAAATTCCTCCAGCGATGTCAGAATCTGCCAGGTTATAATGATCAGGCATGGGCAACCGGCGATCCGCAGAACAAGGGTGGCTTTATCTATTTCCCCGGAGACAGCAAGGCAGGCGAGATGGAAATTTCACCGGATAAGAAAGCGTTGAGATCATATGGCAGCATCAGCTATGCCGGGTTGCTGAGCTATATCTATGCACAGATGGATAAGAATGATCCCCGTGTTAAGGCTGCCTATGACTGGTTGAAGAAGAATTATACCCTGGAGGAAAATCCGGGCATGGGACAGCAAGGATTGTATTATTACTATCATACCATGGCCAAAGCCCTATCTCTGTATGGAGTCAATGAACTGGTCATGGAAAATGGCAAGAAGGTTAACTGGCGCAAAGACCTGGCCCTTAAACTTATGAATCTGCAGAATAAGGATGGATATTGGGTAAATGAGAACAACAGGTGGTGGGAGAAAGATCCGGTTCTGGTAACGGCATATACTGTTATAACCTTAGAGATGATCTACAAAGGATTATAATGGATCGTTGTTGACCCTTTTTCTGTTAAGCGATTGCAGGGCAATCTTGATAGCTTACCTTATCGGGATTGCCCTTTGTGCTTATGTTGGGTAAAGTTTTATTATGAAACTGTCATTCAGCACGAATGCCTATGTAAAGCATAATATACATCATGCCATAGCGAAGATTGCTGATGCGGGTTATGAGGGTGTTGAACTTCTTGCCGATATCCCCCACCTTAATCCTGCTGCTTTATCCGATACTGATTTGGAGGAGATCGGCAGCCTTTTGATAAGAAAAAACCTTACTGTAGCAAATATCAATGCCAATACGGCTATAGCTTATTACGGCAGGGGGTTCTGGGAGCCTCTCTTTGAGCCGTCCCTCTCTAACCCCGATCCGGAAGCAAGAAGGTGGAGGATCGACTATACAAAGAAATGCATGGACATGGCTCTTACCCTCGGTTCGCAAAATATCAGCATCACATCAGGCAGGATGATCCCCGGGGTCAATCCAACAGAATCACTGGCCCTCTTTCGATCTTCTCTCAATGAACTCCTTGAATATGCCGAGAAAAAGAATATCCGAATTGGATTAGAGTATGAACCAGGTCTTCTCATTGAAAGGTGCAGCGAACTCATGATGCTACTAAAGCAGGTAGATTCCACCTTTCTAGGCGCCAACCTTGATATCGGCCACAGCTACCTGGCTGATAACGATGTGGCAAAGGTAATATATGCGCTTTCATCAAAGATCTATCACATACATATAGAGGACATCAGGGATATGAAACACTATCATTTGATACCGGGGATGGGTAATGTGGATTTCCAGGCTATACATCAAGCCCTCATGGATATTTCCTATACAGGTTATGCTTCAGTGGAGCTCTATACCTACATTCACGACCCGGATTTTGCTGCCCTGAAATCGCGTGAGATATTGATGGGTATCGGATTTGGAGCCTCATCATGATATAAAACCGGAGAATTATAAGCCTATGAAATATGCATTCAGCAGCAACGCTTTTCGAAAGTATTCCCTGGTTGATACCATCGGTATCCTCGCAGATATCGGCTATAAAGGCATCGAGATTATGGCAGACACACCCCATGCGTATCCGCCGGACCTAAACGGTGATGATATCATCAAGATAAAAAAGACCCTCGATAAAAATGGCATGGCAATATCGAATATTAATGCATTCATGATGCATGCTGAAGGTGACACGTGGCATCCCTCCTGGATAGAAAAGGCACCTGATCTCAGGCGCAGGCGTATCGATCACACCCTCTTGTGTATTGATCTGGCTGAAAAACTCGGAGCTTCTTCCATTTCAACCGAACCGGGGGGACCCTTGGACGGGATTTCTCCTGAGGAAGGTGAGCGTTTATTCCTGGAAGGCCTCCTGGCTGTTCAAGGCAGGGCGCAGGAAAAAGGAATCCGGGTGCTGATTGAGCCCGAGCCGGAGCTGCTCATCGAGAACAGCCGGCAATTCATGGATTTATTCAAAAAGCTCGATCCTGATGTATTCGGTTTGAATTTTGATATCGGGCATTTTTTCTGTGCAGGGGAAGAACCAAGTGATCTTATTCCTGAGATGAAAGACGTTATAGGGCATTTTCATCTTGAAGATATAGCATCCAGCAGGGTTCATCATCATCTTCTGCCGGGGGATGGGGCAATTGACCTGAAAAAGGTTCTCCTCAAGATTAAAGAGATTCAATATTCAGGGTTTGTGACCGTTGAGCTCTATCCATATGAAGACAAGCCTATAGAGGCGGCAAGGCTTGCTTTGAATTACCTGGAGAACTTGTAGAGGAGATCATCATGATCAGAAAAGCAAAGATCTATCTTCAGCTTATGCGTTTTCCCAATACCTTTACCGCCATGGCAGATGTTCTGGCAGGATATCTGATAGTATTAGGCATCCAGAATATGGATTGGCCAAGGTTAGCAGGTCTTATTGTGGCAACTACATGTATTTACGGTGCCGGATGTGCATTGAATGACATCCATGACAGGGAGCTGGATGCCCTTGAAAGGCCAGACCGTCCGATTCCTTCAGGCATGGTTTCGGTCAGGGAAGCTTCTGTTTTTACCGGTTGCCTCTATGGCATGGGATTGTTCAGTTGCTTTTTGGTGGGGTGGCGCACCTTTGAAATTGCGCTTGTACTGGTGGGATGCACCATTACCTATGACCTTCTTGTCAAAGATGTGAAGATTATTGGTCCTTTGATTATGGCATCTTGCCGATCGTTGAATCTGATACTCGGTATGAGCCTCGGAATGGAAACCATGTCCAATGTATGGTTCTTTGCTCTGATTACCCTTGGCTATGTATTTTATCTCACTATGTTGAGCCAATTTGAGGTGAGCGGCAACATAAGGAATACAAGGTGGGCTTTTATCTGGGGAGGAATCGTTGTTCTCGCATCTGTTATTGGAATACAACTCCATCAACCCCACCTGATTGAAGGGATAGTTTTTTCAATCTTCTGTTTTCTGCTCATAATCCCTCCGGTTTTTACCGGGCTCTCATCGATGAAAGCCGAATTCATAGGAAGGGCGGTTAAATATCTGATTATTGGGATACCCCTGCTCGATGCGGCATACGTCTCAGGCCGTCAAGGCTGGCTGATGGGAATCCCTGTAGCGTTATGCATGGTACCTGCGCTGGTTGTAGGGCGGTACTTCTACAGCACTTGATGCGGTTTGTCAGTAAAATGCCGATACCACATTTGTTACGCCGGATGGTTTTCCTGCATATACCCATGATAAGATTTTCGTATCATACCCGAATAATCAAGGGCATCATTTGTCCGAGTTGTGGATGATGCCCTATTTATTGCTTCAATTACTTGGCTTTTCCTGATTGGAGGCGAGTGAGCTGCGCCTGTGCCTGTTGTTTTTCCGGGAACTGTTTGGTGCTGGCCAGGGATTTTTTCAGGTATGAGACAGCCTCAGTGTCTCTCTTGAGATCCATAAGGGCTAATGACATATGATAGAGTATGGTCGGCTCATCTCCCAGTTTCTCTGAGGCCATTTGGAACTGGCCTAAGGCGTTATCGGGTAGACCTTTTTTCAGATAAACGTAACCAAGGGTATCTGCAACCCTTGGATCATCAGGGTACATATCCTTGGCTGTTTGAGCTAATTTAAGGGCCTTATCAAGATCTCCCTTCTTTCCCTTCTCAGCGAGAACCCAGGCCAGGTTGTTTGCTGCAAGGCCATTTTTCGGGTTCTTATCGAGGATATACTTATATACCTTTTGAGCAGCCTCAAGATCCCCGGAGCTTTGATAGAGCAGGGCGAGCATGGTTGCTGCAGCTATATCATTGGGATTCTTGTTCAGGATAGCCTCATATTCTTCCAAGGCATTCTTCACCATGTTGTTCCGTGCATAGTATTGGGCCAGGACATGGTAGAAGGCATCTTTTTTAGGGTCGAGTCTTATCGCTGTCTTTATCTCTGAGAGTGCCTCATCTTTCTTCCCTGAACCTTCCAGAAGTGCTGATAGTATCATATGGCAGCTTGCCGAACCTTTTGCGGAGCAGATGCCTTTTATCTTTGTAACAGCCCCGGGCCATCCGATTACTCCAGGGGCTGTGTAGGCAAAGAGTGATAATGCCTCTTCATTTTGAGGATAGAGGGTAACTGCGCGGTCAGCTATGAGATAAGCATTCTTTTTATCATTTTGGTCCAGGTAGTAGCGGATTTGTGCATGGAGAGTGATCCATTCATCAGGTACCTGGGTTTTCATGGTTTGGATGTACGGTAATGCCGCTTGGGGGCCTGATGTCCTGAGCGCAGACAGCGCACCAATATAGAGGACGTCAGGGGTATTCACAGAATTTTTGACAAGGATTTCGGTTTCCGCAACTGCGGCCTTGAATTCGCCCTGGAGGAAGTTGATTTTTGCCATCATTCTGTGGAGCTGAATATTCTGAGCATTTTCCTTAAGTGAACTCTCAACAAGTTCCTTCGCCTTTTTCACGTCACCTTTCATGATGTAGGCCTGTGCTGCTGTTGATGCAACATCCGGGTTTTGGGGAGCCTTTTTCAGGGGTTCACTGAGCATCTCTATGGCCTTGATGCTATCTTTTTCTTCCAGGAATATCCGGGCAAGCATGATCCTTGATAATATATCACCGGGATCCTTCTCTATTGTCTCGGTAAGCAATTTCTTTGCCTGGGCATTGTCTTTTTTCTCCAAGAGGATCTGTGCGATAAGGGTGCGGATCTGGGTTGAATCTTTCAGCTCGCGGGCTTTTTGAGCTGCTTTCAAGGCGCCGTCCAGGTCATGCTTCTTGTGGAGTATGGAGGACTCCAGGAGATAAGGCTCAGGGCTTTGCGGAGAGTTCTTTTTCAACGCTGCGAGCTGGCCCTGATAAAGGGCATCCATGTTATGGCGGGCATAGAACATGGCCAAAGCGACCCCGGCAGAGACATTGCCGCCTGAAACACGATATGCCTCTTCGGCCCACTTCCTGGCTGTGACAAGGTCATTCTTGAGCGCATAAATATCGCTTGCTACAAAACGCAGCTTTGTTGATTTGGGGAACAGGGGAGTTCCCTTATTTACCAAGGTTATGGCATCATCCGCCCTTCCTACAGACATATACATTTGAATGGTATTTATATACATATCTTCAGTGGGATTCTGTACCGCAAGAAGCCCTTCCATGACTTTAATCCCTTGCTCTCGCTTTCCGTTCATGAAGAGGGATTGAGCCAGTACCTCTTTTGCGAGAATATTCTTTGAATCGGTTTGAAGTATCGTAGAGGCCTGCTGTTCTGCCAGATCAAATTTTTTAGCGAGCAGGAGCATGGAAGCGAGGTATTCTCTGGCCTTTACATTCTTTGAATCTGCTTGAGAGGCCTTCATGAAGGCTGAGTATGCTTCCTGCGGACGGCTCAGTTTTAGCTGCGCCTCACCAAGGCTGATGAGTGTTTTAACATCATCGGGGGTTATCTGCAGTGCATTCTGGTATTGGATCGCGGCCTCTGCATATTTCCCCTTGTCGATGTATTTCTGAGCGCTTGAGAGGTAGTCCTGCCGTTTTTCCTGCGGGCTCTTGCTGCATCCGACGAGGGCAACCATAGAAATAATAATAAGCACTAAGAGCAGAGTGATCCTCTTCATAATTCCCCCTGTAGTAAATGGGTTCACGATAACACAGTTGGGAAAAGAGGAAAAGGAACAAGAAGCTTCTATGGGGGAAACCATTTGTACTGTCTCCATGTTCTTGTGAACCGCTTAGAATTTCATGTAAATTGTCATTGACGACTCATGGGATCATCTGTGATAGAAAAGAGCAGTGATCTATTTTAATGCCTTAGTTAACGATCTTCCACGCTGGAATGATAATCAATCGAACAATGGACGTTGTGAACTATTAAAATTTAAAATATTTTTTACCGATGTAGGGTGAGATGAGAAGATTTTTTTCAACAGCCATACTTTTTATTCTTGATATTATTGTTGCCGGTGGTTCTGTGTACCTTGCTAAGTTTATCCAGAGGTTTCTTCCCGAGGTAAGCCTTCCGGATGAATTCATGTGGATTAAGGCTTGTGTATATACCCTTATCACGCTCGTTTGTTTCTATTTCCAAGAACTATATGACTGGAAATACTGGAAAAAGGCCTCAGAGCTGATTTCTTCCATCCTCCTTGGTGAAGGCCTGACGCTGATCATTCTTGCCTTTATTTATTATATTCTCACCAGCCTCAGTCTTGAAAGAGATGTGCTTCTCATGGCTATTGCCATAACTTCCGGATTTTCATTTATGTTCCGTCTTCTATACCTCAAACTGCGATTCACCCACTATGCCGGTTTAAAGGTGGTGATTTTGGGTGATGGAGAGAATGCCAAGTTCCTGTTTCGAGAAATTCGCTCCGGTGGCTATCCCGTAATCTTTGAAGGTTATATCGGCCGCAGCAACTGGGATTTGCCTTTGAAGTGCCTTGGTGATGCCGCCTCGCTCGTCGATATTGTACATAAAATCGATCCCGATGTCCTCGTTGTTGCACCGGATGGCTGGCGGGGCACCCTGCCCATTGAGGCTTTACTCAAGATAAAGTTCACCTTGTGTGAAGTCATTGACAGTCCAACCTTCTATGAGCGGATAACCGGCAGAATTCTTGTTGAAGAGATTCGCCCAAGCTCAATAATATTTACAAGGGGTTTTCAGAGTGCACGATTTGAAGACCTCATCAAACGCATGTTTGACCTGGCCTTCGCCCTGGTCGGACTTATCATTACAGCACCGATTATGCTGCTCACCGCTATTGCCATCCGAATCGAATCTCCGGGTCCCATCTTCTATCTCCAGCACAGGGTCGGTATGGATGGTAAGGATTTCAAGGTAATCAAGTTCAGGTCAATGCGTCAGGATGCAGAGAAAGACGGTCCCAAGTGGGCCAGCCAGAACGATCCTCGCATCACCCACGTGGGCAGGATCATCAGGAAGCTGAGGATGGACGAACTGCCCCAGTTTATCAATGTGATTAAAAACGATATGAGCTTTGTGGGCCCGAGGCCTGAGAGGCGCTATTTCGTGGATCAACTCGAAAAGGCCATACCATTCTATGCCTTGCGGATGCATGCTAAACCGGGGATTACAGGCTGGGCTCAGATAAATTACCCGTATGGCGATACCTTTGAAGATGCCAAGGAGAAGTTGAAATTTGAGCTCTATTACATGAAGCACCGCTCCATGTGGCTCGATCTTGTAATCATCTTCCAGACCATCAAGGTGGCTGTCAAGGGCAGAGGATCGCAATAATCGCTTTTTACAAAGTACTCAGAATAACCGGCCCGTCCGCAGTAATAGCGATGCTATGTTCAAAATGTGCTGACAAGGATCCGTCGGAGGTAACGGCTGTCCACCCGTCATTACGTATGGAAACCTTCCATGTCCCTTCATTGACCATGGGTTCAAGGGCAAAGGTCATGCCCTCCTGAAGCACAGGGCCGGAGCCCTTCTTTCCGAAATTGGGGATCTGGGGATCTTCATGGAGGCTCCTGCCGATGCCGTGGCCTACAAATTCTCTCACAACAAAGAATCCTGCTGATTCAACAACCTTCTGGATAGCTTCCGAGATGTCGTAAAGGTGATTTCCGGCTACCGCCTTGCTGATGCCCTCATAAAGGGATTTCTCGGTTACCTCCATCAGATGCCTGGCCTTCTTGGATATATTGCCCACGGCATAGGTCTTGGATGCATCCGAGTAGAAGCCGTTGTGGATCGCGCCAACATCGATGCTCACGATATCACCGGCCATAAGCTTGCGAGGCCCGGGTATGCCGTGGATCACTTCTTCGTTAATGGAGGTGCACAGCGTGGCAGGGTAGCCGCTGTATCCTTTGAAGGCAGGAGCTGCACTGTGTGAGCGAATGAACAGTTCAGCCTCTTTGTCGAGTTCGGCCGTTGTTATTCCCGGTTGGATCATTGGCCCCATGTGCTCGAACAGGAGGGCCAGAATCCTGTTTCCCTCCCGCATTATTGCTATTTCCTGGGGGGTTTTGAGGATGATCATCCATCCAGGACCTTTTTCAGGGGATATTCGATGATGCCCCGCGCACCGGCCTTCAACAGCTCCGGCATCAATGAACGCGCCTGCGATTCATTGATGATGATCTCCAGCGAATACCAGTTCGGGTTATGCAGCGGCGAGACCGTAGGTGAAGTGATGGCCGGCAGCATGTCGATGACGGCATCAAGCTTTTCCTTGGGTGCATTCATCTTCAGTCCCACCATACCTGTGGCCTGCAGGGCTGCCTTGAGCATGAGGGAGATCTGCTCGATCTTGGCTCGTTTGGGAGCGTCCCTCCAGGCTTCCTTGTTGGCAATGAGTTTCGTATTGGTCACGAGCAAGGTGTCAATTATCTTCAGGTTGTGCGCCTTGATGGTGGACCCGGTCTCGGTAACTTCCACGATGGCATCCGCCAGGCCTTCCACCACCTTTGCCTCTGTGGCGCCCCAGGAGAATTCAACCTCCACGCTGATATTTCTCTCCTTGAAGAATTTTTTCGTGAAGTTCACCAGTTCCGTGGCGATCTTCTTGCCTTCGAGGTCTTCAATTTTCTTGATGGAGGATTTTTCGTCCACGGCCAGAACCCACTTGGCAGGCTTGTAGGTGGCCTTTGAATAGATGAGGTCAGCCACCTCCACCACATCGGATTCATTTTCCAGGATCCAGTCCTTGCCGGTGAGCGCAAGGTCGAAAAGGCCTGATTCAACGTACCGCGATACCTCCTGCGCCCTCACCAGGGCACATTCGATGTCCGCGTCATCGATAGAGGGGAAATAGCTGCGGGATGACGTGCCGATTATCCATCCCGCATCCTTGAACAGCTCAACGGTGGAGGTCTGCAGGCTTCCCTTGGGTATTGCCAAACGGATCAGGCTCATTTCTTGTACACCTCTTTCGGGTCAAAGACCCTTATACCATCTTCTACCAGGATTCCTTTGACTATCTTTCTGAAGAAGCACGAACGGAAACCGGTATGGCAGGCAGCCCCTCCAACCTGATTCACCTTGAGCACAATGGTATCCTGGTCACAGTCTATACGGATCTCCACGACCTCCTGAACATTACCGGATTCCTCACCCTTTCTCCAGAGCTTGTTCCGGGAGCGGCTGAAGTAGCATGCCCTGCCGGTGCGCATCGTTTCATCGAATGATGCCTGATTCATATAGGCGAGCATCAGGATCTCGCCGGTGGCTGCATCCTGCGCGATTGCGGGGACAAGCCCGCCTGACTTTGCGAAATCGACCAGATTTTCCATCAAATGCCTCCTGAATGCTGAGCCTTAACAGGTTTTTACAAAGCGTGTCAAGGGGACAAGTCCTGATTCTGCGGGGCTTTGTGGGCTATGGCTTGTTCACGCACAAGCCGAGACAATCTTCAGCTGCCTCCTTGAGCAGTTCTGCCATGGTGGGGTGGGGGTAGTGGGGCTTGATGAAGTCCTCCATATGGAATCCTTTCTCGATGGCCAGGGTTGCCCATGAGATGAGTTCTGTTGCGTGAGGGGCCATGATGGTCACGCGCCCCATCTTTCCCTCAGGACTGCAATACACGGTCGCGAATCCTTCCGATGCCTCCATGGTCCGAGCCCTGCCCAAGGCTGATACCGGGAAGGTGCCCTTTTTTACGAGACCGGGATTCACCTGGTTGCCGACTGAGGCTATCTCGGGGTTTGTAAAGACAATTGATGGTATGGCGGAATAGTCCATAACTTGGGACCCGCCTGCAATGCTGTCCACAGCAACTGAAGCCTCTTTTGATGCGACATAGGCATACATGTGTGAGCCGGTCACATCCCCGATGGCATAGATGCCCGGGATGTTCGTGCGCATGGAGCTGTCAACCTGGATGCCTCCTGATGGGGTAAGCGTAAGACCTTCAGCGAGCAGGCCTTCCGGGATGACTGGTTCCCTGCCGATGCAGAGCAAAAGACCCTGGCCTGTTACGGTTTCCATCCCAATCGGTGATTCTATCAATAATTTGAATGTGGGTACCTTGTCTATGGCTGTTATTCTCGCTGATGTGATGAACCGCACATTTCTGTATTGTGATACAAGCGCGCTGGAAACCTCTTCATCTTCGGTGGCAAGGATCCTGTCAAGCGCCTCTATAACCGTAACCTCGGCGCCAAGGTTAGAAAAGACATGGGCCATCTCCATGCCGATCACCCCTGCGCCCACAATGAGGAGAGAGGAAGGGAGCTGCCTCATATCAAAGATCTCATCACTTGTCAGGACCCCGTCATGTCTGAACAGGCCGGGCCTTTTCGGTCTGGAACCGGTAGCAATAATGATTGCAGCAGCTATAATTTGTTCATCCCCGATTTGAATGGAATTCTCTGTTACGAACCCTGCATACCCCCTGTAGATGTCCACTCCGGCTTGGTTCAGCAGATACTCGATGCCCTTTGCCAGCCTTGTTACGATCCTTGCCTTGCGTTTATAAAGGCCTTCGAGGGTCAAAGTGGCCGGCCCTGCCTCAATCCCGAACCGCCTGGCTTTTTTTATTTGATCATAGAAGTTGACGCTTTCAATATAGGTCTTGGCAGGGATGCACCCCTTGTTCGTGCAGGCGCCCCCGAAGTTCGAGCCTTCGGCGATTCCCACGCGCAGGCCCTTTTTTACACCGAGCAGCGCGGCGGTGTACCCGCCCGGTCCTGCACCTATGACAAAAAGATCATATGGCTTCTGCTTATCCATTTCTCAGGTCTTTCTCCGCTTCTTCTTGGGGATCGGGTAGAAGACATCTATGTATGTATGCTTGAAGACCCCTAAGGCCTCCCGGTGAATCATCAGCATCTCCCTCCGGGTGAGTGCGAGTTTGTGAAGCTCGTTAAATTTCTCCACAAGGGAATTGTATTCCTCAATGTTTTGAATTTGGCCCATGAGGGCATCCAGCTCTTTGAGCTGTTCAAGCACCGACTCGAGTTGATGCCCGGAGCTGCCCAGGGCCTTGGCCATCTCCTCCAGGAGTTCCTGCTGTGTCTTGTCAATGCTATCTTTCACCACACAATGGGCTATAGCACACATGGCCCATGGCGATAAAGGGCCTGACACAACCACGGGCCACAAGGTGATAATTCGAACAGGAACCCGTATTCTCTGAAAGGATTCTATGGTAGGATACCAACATCTTAGCGGATAAAGAATCTCCTCCTGATATCCGATAAGCAGGCCTATACGGAGGGTTATTGTGGATCTTGATGTAATCTCGGAACAAGTCGACACCACGATACAGTCACTGGGGAAGGCTACCATCGAATCCCCGGTAAGGGGAAACGCCATCTTTGTGGAAGACAGCGAGCGGATCATCATAGATACCTCTCTGGACTTCTTCAACAAGTGTAGAGAGGGAGGTTCCCCCCCGACATCATTTGAAATCTCAGGGCCCCGGAGGAAGATCTTCTTTGACCCTTCCAAGACCAAGTGCGGTATTGTTACTTGTGGAGGGCTCTGTCCGGGGATCAATGACGTTATCAGGGGCATTGTCCTTGAGTTGTACTATGTCTACAGCGTGGAGAATATCTACGGCATCACCTACGGTCTCCAGGGTTTTGTCCCCAAGTACAGGCATCCCCTCATCGAACTCACCCCTTCCTATGTTGAGCACATCCATGGAATAGGCGGCACCGTGCTCGGGTC
>CAYMDG010000005.1:0-1949 GCA_964388905.1 uncultured Bacteriovoracaceae bacterium | reverse complement strand
CTCGAGAAAAGGGTCAGGTCGCGGGGTCATGCCGTGGTTGTTGTGGCTGAGGGTGCCGGCCAGAAGTTCTTCAAGGATCTCCCCGAAGAAAAGGATGCCTCCGGCAATATAAAGAAGCACGATATAGGCCTTTTTCTTAAGTACCGGATTGAGCGCTATTTCGAGGAACACGGTATGCCCACCAACATCAAATACCTCGACCCGAGTTATTTGATCAGGAGTGTTGTGGCCAATGCCTCTGATTCGATCTTTTGCGGGTTCCTTGCCCAGATGGCGGTTCATGCAGGTATGAGCGGCAAAACCGATATGTTGATTGGTCTGTGGAATAATGTATATGTACATATACCCAATGCAATATGTATGAAGGGGAGGAAGAAGATCGATACGAGCGGGCCTTTGTGGATGAGCGTCAGGGAATCAACCGGGCAGCCCGAAATGAAGAATTGAGGCGTGACTGCACAAGGGCCAAAGTACGTTATCGAAAAGGAGTGACTATGAATGACAAGAATTTATTAGAAGATGATATTATTGATCTTACCGATCTCCTGGAGGAAGGCAGCCCGCCAAAGAAGCCCCAGCAATCCGACATACGGAAGAGGATTGTGAATGAACCTGATTCCTTTGACCTCGGCAAGGAGATATCTATGGATTATGATGTCTCCATTGAAGAGATCGAAAACGACACCACGGTGCTTGCCAATGATACCCCTTTGGATTTTGACAAGAAGCCGGGCAAGCAATCCAAGCTTGAAGAAGATATGAGTGACCTCCTGAAAGAGCCCCTGGGCAGCATCGAGTCTGAGATAGATCTTGCAATGAAGGACAAGTTCGAGGAAGTGAGCCTTACGGCAAAAGAAGAGGAAGTGCTCCTCAGTGAGACTCCGGCAGAAGAGATTCCCTCAATAAAGATTGAAGAGACTGGTGCCCTCAATGAAGAATTCCCGGCCCCACCCCAAGAGCCTGTGATGGTGCAGGAGGTTTTAATCCCTGCGTCCACGCTGTCACCAATTCAGGAACCGCTAAGTGTCCAGGTGGAAATACCCAAGGTGGGCATCCCTGTTGATATGCCCACCGAGGCCATTTTGGATGCCGTTATCACCGAATTCAGGAAAGAAATGCCTGCCCTCCTTGAAGGCATTGTCAGGCCGGTAGTGAAGGAGCTGATCCAGGAGATTATCTCCTCAACCCGAGAGGTGATCCCCGGGCTTGTGGAAAAGGTGATACGCGAAGAGATCGATAAGCTCAAGAAGCTCTGATCCTTTTAACCCCTGAGAGCCTTTTGCCTTTCCGCCTTGTTCATGCTATGAGGTGTGCCATAACCCTCATCAGGAGTGCAAGATGCTCGATAAAGACTACGACCCCAAGGATATTGAACAGAGATGGTACGAAGCCTGGCTTGAGAAGAAGTATTTCCATGCCAGTGAAGATGATGATAAAAAACCCTGCTATGCAATCGTAATCCCCCCCCCCAATGTCACGGGCGTGCTCCACATGGGGCATGCATTGAACAACACCCTTCAGGACATCATGATCCGTTATAAAAGGATGGACGGATATAATACCCTGTGGATGCCCGGTACCGACCATGCGGGTATTGCCACGCAGAACGTCGTGGAAAAGTATCTTGCCGAAAAGTCAACCTCCCGGCACGACCTGGGAAGGGATGAATTCATTGCAGAGGTCTGGAAATGGCGGGAAAAGCACGGAGGACTTATCATCAGCCAGCTGAAAAGGCTCGGCGCTTCCTGTGACTGGGACCGCATCAGGTTCACCATGGACGAGGGGCTCTCCAATGCGGTGAAGAGGGTCTTTGTAACATTGTACGAAGAAGGCCTGATCTACCGGGGCGATTACATCGTAAACTGGTGCCCCAGGTGCCACAGCGCCCTGTCCGACCTGGAGGTGGAGCACGAGGAAGAAGACGGCCATCTCTGGCACATAAGGTATCC
>CAYMDG010000004.1:0-45000 GCA_964388905.1 uncultured Bacteriovoracaceae bacterium | reverse complement strand
CACGGACCCCAACTCGACGAACTGCCTGCTGAACGCCTTAGCCAACCATATTCATAGACAAAAGTTCTTGTTCCACCCTTATGCATGGGAGATAGCAGGGATTGTACGATCAGGGTCCATGGCCAGGGAAGAGGGATTGGGGAAAGTTTGCCAGGAAGAGGATATGACTATGGTGCGTTACGCAGCGGATCTCTTAGGAATTGATATTCCTGGTTGATATTTTTCATGTAATAAAAAAATTTTCCAACTTCTACACTCAGCCTATAAACTTGGATCACAAGTAGATTCATTGTTGACACTGCCTGGAGTATAAAACCTAATAATAGTCATTGATCAAGGGGCCACATAGGAAAGATACAAATATGTACTCATACTATGTGCTAAACCAGCTTATATCTTACCGATATCTTTAAGTAAATTATATATTATATTGATATTATTGATTTAAAAAATATTGTAACATTTTTAATAAAAATGAGTTATCAAGTAATTAGATATTCGTTCGAATAATTAAGGAGGATGGTATTTCAATAACTTTTTATTATGAAAGGGATATTATGAGAAAGAGTATTGGGTTGTTATTATTGGTTCTAGGGATATCATCCCTAGGCTCAATGGCCGGAGCATCAATTGTACAATACAACTTGTCTGGAAATATTCCACTTTCAAAGGAGATATACGATCCTGAATACGGTACAAGCTATGAGATCATAAGCCTCGCTATGAACGGCACTTGTTACATCTCAGATGAAGACTTACTACCTGATGATCCATATCACGATTATTTCAACATCATGGGATACAATATCAATATTGAAGAGTACAATTTCATTGATAATAATATGCCCGGGCTCATAAGATTCTGTTCCCTGGATGTATATATCAGCTTGGCAGGAGGAAATTTTACGGAGTGCTTCAGACCTCCCCATGAACTGCCTTCAAGCTTTACTGTCTATAGCTCTATAAGGCCTCCAACAGACTGGTTCAGCCAGTTGTATTCATATAGCGACTACACCTTTCACCCCATGTCCCTCAAGTTCGAAAGGGCTCCTGCACCTGTTCCAGAACCGAGCACACTCCTCCTCCTTGGCTCTTGTATTCCTGCTTTCGCTCTTTTAAGGAGGAGATTCAATAAGAATTCTTAAGAGACTCTGCTTAGTAAAACACTAAAGGGGGATGGTTGTTTAACCATCCCCCTCATTAGTATATATTATTAGAATCTGAATTATTATGCGTCAGCTAATCTCCGAAACAAAATATCGCAACTTCCCTGATGCTTCCCTTGGTAGTCTCTCAAGGTACTCGAAGTTGATGCTCACCTTATCACCCAAGGCGGAACGAAGGTTGTTTTCAAGCCTTAGCTGTGTGTCCTCGTCGAATAAATGTGACTTGACGATCTGTACGAGGAATTGATCCAGGTTCTTTTGGTACATCTTGAATTCGTATACAGCATCGTCCTTAAGTGTGTAGCAAAGGTACGCAGCATGGACGAGCTTACCTTCTTGAGTTCTTATGAAGTCTTCTTTCCTTCCCTCAACGATCTCCATCAGAGGAAGATTGACACCGCATGGGCATGTCTTTTCTGTATACCTGCCTATGTCACCTATCTCATATCGTATCAATGGCATCTCATATGTGCCAAGATCGGTTACCACGATCTTTCCCAGTTCTCCTGGCTTCACCCTTTCATTGTTTTCATTCAAAAACTCTATACACAGATGATCAGCCATCATATGCATATTACCTTCATGGCATTGAAACGCGATGATACCATTCTCACTTGATCCATATTCATCGACCACAGGACAGCGGAATACTTCATTAAACAACTCCCTGTGCTGGGGATACATCTTCTCTGCTGTACATATTACTGCCTTAAGATCGAGCCTGTTGAGATCGAACCCCATCTTTTGGGCAAAAAGGCAGAATCCATAAATGGCTGTTGTGTATCCGTAGAAGTATGCCGGCCTGAAACGTTCTATCCTTCTGTATTGATCTATGCAGGATGATTCCGAGATATCGAAGGCCGAGATCCTTATCCGGTTAAGAATGAAATCCTTCAACTGCTCCTTCTTCTTCAAGATAGGACTTACAGGAACTCCCCAGAACCTGGCCTGCTTGTCCCCGATATTTATTTCATACCATGCATAACATCGATACATGATCGCATCATTGATGGCGAGGGCTTGCCCTTCCTTCTTGAAATGCAGGGTCATGCCTGTAGACCCACTCGTTTTCCTCGTATAAACTTTACTTCTGGGATTTCTGTTTATTAGATCCTTCTCATTCTCGATTATATCTCTCTTGGTCAAAACCGGGATATGTCTCAGATCATCATAGCCACTGATTTCATTCGGATCTATTCCCTGTGTTTCGAAACACTGCTTGTAATAAGGGACGTTCCGTGAGGCGTACTGAACCATATTCCTAATTTTCACGTCCCTAATCTCCAGAATATCCTCAATGGGTAAAGACTCCACTCTCTGCACATTATGTATATAATTCCAAACTCTTTGCCCACGAAAATACTGAACCGGGTAATAAACCAGATATTTTGCAATCATTTGATGCATAATTTAATTCCCCTTGTTTCGAATATCTCATTTTCCCCTTGATTTAAGGCGTTAATTCCAGTTTCACGAGATGTTTTGACTACTCCCCTCTTCTTCAACTCAATGCATACGATCTTTGAGAAAAGGATAGATCCTTTGTCATTCAGATGCAGTACATCCTTAAAAAGCCTATAGTCCCTGAAAACAGGATAGGTGTCCTGGGTTATCGGAATAAAAGGAACGTCGGAATCCAGAGCAAGTTCATTAATAATTTCTTGTAGAAGAATATCCCTTTTTGTCATTTTGCCCTGAGGATAGTATATGGGTGATTCGATGAATATAAGCTTTATGCCGTTTTTTCTGCACACATTAATAAAGTCACGATAGAGTGCCATTTTATTATCATCAAGATCCAGGGTATTTGAGAATTTATCTTTAAGAGTCTTCTCATCGATAGGCAGTGAAAGGACATTCTTCGGAGACTTGTCATGAGAATAGATCTTATCATCCTGCAGCCTCTTTTGTACGATCGACAAAATGAGATCATTATACCGGTAGGAATGAACTGTATACTTGATGAATTCAAAAGGCCTCCCCTTATAAAGGGCCTGATCAATATAGTTCGATCGCCCATAAAATGGTCTGAACTTTTCTATCATGGAATAATAGTTCCCTGACCATGCAGATTTCTGCATCTCAAACAAATCAATATTAAGAATGATAAAATCAGGTTTGACATGATTTTGAAGTAACAGGTCAAGGAGACAACGCGAGTAGATAAGTGCGCTCCCATCCAGGCCTACATTCAGGACAGTTTTTCCCAACCCTTCCGACAGCTCGTCATCATAGAAGCAAGTTGATGTGGAACTCCCCATAACAAGAAGATCATAACGGTTAGCCTTTATGTAATTGTAACGTCCCGGTCCTGAAAAAATTCTTCTATACTGATCATCAAGAATTTTACCCGCCACTCGGTCAAGAATAAAGAAGACTATGCAGAAAAGGAACAAACCTGATAATGCTTTCAGCACAGGCTTTATCGTATTTTCATTTGACATGAATTGCCGGATTTTCAAATTCATCAGAATTGGAAATAGATGAAGGCACTATCACCATCTACTCCGAGAAGGATAACAGCAAATATAAGAACATAGTAACATGACCACCGCAGAACAACAGGCATCTTTACAAAAGAATCCAGTGACAGTCGCTGTCGATGCTGAAGTATCTCTACACAGACGACAGTCATAATACCAGCAATGCCGTATATCATAGAATTGAGATCAAGAAATGGCATGGGCCAACCAGTAAAAATATGATTGAAAAAGGATTTCGCATCATCAAAACTATTCACCCTGAAAAAAATCCATGCAAAGGCGACCATGTGGAATGTGATAAAAATTCGTATAAAGCTAAGAATGCCTCCCCTTACTGGATAGAGCTGAAGCATTTTGCTCCTCATCGCCTTGGTGAGGTATCCGACCGAGATAAAAAATCCGTGCAAGCCTCCCCATATCACAAAGGTCCAATTCGCCCCATGCCATAACCCGCACAAGATAAATATTACCATATAATTTATGCATCTCCTCAACTTCGATACCCTGCTACCGCCAAGTGGGATATAGAGATAATCCCTGAACCAGAAGGAAAGTGACATGTGCCATCTCCTCCAGAATTCAGCAATACTCTTTGACAAGTAGGGCATTTTGAAGTTTGGCATGAGATCAATACCCATGAGCCTCCCACAGCCGATTGCAATGTTGGTGTATCCAGCAAAATCGCAATAGATCTGGAAAGTGTAGAAATAGGCGGCAATCAGGAGTGAAGATCCATAATGATGCGGCACATTATTGAAGATTGCATCTGTGTAGATGGCGAGCCGGTCAGCCACAACCACCTTCATGAAGAGCCCCCACAGGATAAGGAGGAACCCTGCTGAAACATCGTCACTATTTAATGCTCGTGGCTTCCTCAACTGCGGGATAAGATTCCCGGCTCTGTCAATAGGTCCGGAGAGGATCTCCAGAAAATGACCCACATAGAGCGCGAAAAACCCGAAGTGCCTTTCCGGCTTGATAGTTCCACGAAAGACATCGATCACATAACTCATCTTTTTGAAGGTGAAGAACGAAATCCCGACAGGGATAATTATGTGAAGACTCGGCATGTCCATTTTGATCCCGAAGATGGACAAGATTGATATCAAAAGCCCACCGAACAAATTGATATATTTGAACCCGAAAAGGAGAGCGAGATTCAGAATGAGACTGATAGAAAGCGCCCATCTCTTTGATGCGTCTTCTCTCTTGGACTCGAGAAAAATGGCGATGGCATAATCAATGAAGGTGGAAGCGATGAGAAGAAAAAGATATATTGGATCCAGAAGAGAGTAGAAGAAGCAACTAGCTGATAAGAAGAGTATCCAACGATAACGTCGTGGAAGAAGAAACGAGGAAAGAATTACTATAATAAAAAAAATGCAGAATGGAATACTGTTAAAACTCATCACATGGTCACTATAAGTTGAAGGTCACCAGCACCATCTCACAGAAAATCATATTTGAATATTTAAGCAAGAATCAGTGCGCGACATCTGATTCAATCTTTTCCATAAATGTTATTCTCACTAACATCATGAGAAATACAAAGGTGTAATAATAAGGAAATATAAGAATATTGATGAAGCTCCCCGCTACCATGAAGCCGATCATCCCTATTGCAAGCCCTATCGATACGTTACGGTAAAATTGGTATTCTAGGGTGCCCATTTTTCCTTCACCGATCTCCTGATATTTCTTTGTCACAAAAATTGCCGTTTTGAAAAATTGGTAGAAAATAGCGAGATAAAGGAACATACCGACGAGACCTAACTCTGATAGTATCTGAAACCAGTTGGAATGACAAACCAGGTAATCGCCTTCATCCAGAACCTTGCCTGGAAGGGCATACTTATGGCTCAATACAGGGTACTGGGCAATGCCCTTGCCCATAATAGGATTCTCGGAAAACATAGCCATAGCCCTTCTCCAATACTCGGTTCGGGCATGAGCAGTTGCCTCTTGGGTTCCCTCCTTGAGTGTTGCGATTTCGGAAAAAAACTTCGGAGGTGCGAACTGAACAACCCCGGTAACTACAATGATGATCAGGATAAGGAATAAGAGCTTCTTTTTAGTGAACATAATCATGGAGACACCGACAGCTACAAGCGCCAAAAAACCTCCCCGTGAGACGGAGACCACGACCTCGGCAAGTTGGATGGCCACTGCAAGATAACATAAAACCTTATGTGATGCCTTCCTGACAAACAAGGAGTAGAAAACAGTCACGGGTATCATCATGACCAGCAATGCTGATATCTGGTTTTCATCCTGGAGGAAATTATGCTCCCAGATGAGACCACCCTCCCTAATTGCAATCAAAGCCGCAAAACTTGAAAATGCAATGAAAGAAACTATGAGGAGATGGATTTTTCTAGTGTCCTTAAAATAATACAAGAGCACCAATCCAACGGCAAATTCATGCAGATGCTCTGTGAAATAGTATTTGGTTGATAAAGGGTCACCGACGAAGAATCTGCCAAAATAGAAGATGGTGCCGAGAATTATAAAACTCCATATGACAGTGCCTGCATCTTTAAGGCGTACCCCTTTCCAATCAAGAATTGCATACAGTATACAGATACCTACTGCTATACTGGGTATTTCGAGCTTATAGATAAATGGAAAGAAATATTGAGGAAAGAGATATTGATAGACGAAGAATGCAAGGAAAGCGATGCTCGGGATATTGAAATCCCTAATGCGAAGCGATCGAATGGATATTGTATCTGGATTAAGGCTATTGTCCACAGATTAATCGATTCAATAGAACCTTGAAAGCAACCAGGAACCAGACAGCCTCGCCCTCTCACAGAATGACATGTTTGGTTGCCTGCCTGAGAACAACTTCATGAGATTAAGGGATGATCTCCCTGCTAGTGTATCAATAACAATCCTTGAAGGAGCACCTCCCTTGGGCCTGTACATTTTATTCTTATATTTGACACCTTTGTGGTCGTATACTTCAAGTACAATCCCGTCAGCTGATTTATCACTCGTGTTCAAAATCACATATCTGTCCTCTTCTTCATAAATCTTTATTGATCTGATAGCTATAAATCTGTCTAGAATGACATTCACGGGTACAAACCATCCGTTTTTATGGATAGCCACATTCGCCAGGAGTTTCTTTGTCTCTTCATTGAGGTTCCCTTTCTTATCCACAAATCCGCTTGCAAAATGAGTATATATTATAGCCGTTCCATTCTCCCGGATTAATCTATCAACATTCTCACTGGATATCAGGCGATTGAACATTTCACGATTCGCACCATCTGAACAAGCATACCAGTACTGCACATAAGGTTTGTATGGGTCATGATAGGGCATGCTCGGGTTAAACTTCAGGGTGTTAATATCTGAAGTTGCCCAGCCTCGGACATACTTAATATACTTATGACAGTAATCACCCCAAAAGTATTGGCTCTGGGGTTCATCTCCGGTGAACTTGTCAGGTTTAAACGTCTTATAGAGAACCTGCATGATTGGGTTATTAAACCGTTTATATCCCCAGTAGATATCCTCATAATTTGTGAAGTGATTTACCCAGTGATGAGGATACTCCCCAAAGAGATTATTATAAGCCTCAAAACCAGCGATCGTCTCATCTCTTAAGTCATTTCCACCGGATATGGTATGGAGAAATAGTTCAAAGCCATTGGCCTTAAGGTCTAATGCATATCTAAGGAATTCCAGATCTTCCAGACTTACTCCCTGGTAATAATATTTTAGGTTACCTGAACCTCTTTTATTGTTAAACACCCATATTCCGATACTTGTTTTCATGCCGATTGAATTCAGAAACTCATAGACAGCTCTTTTTTCTACAAGCCAGCCTTCATCAGGATCATCTGTGATTGTAAATGCAAAATCATACCCGGGAGGGTAATAGGAACATCTTATACTCTCTTGATGATAAGAGAATATAAGCAACATACAAGCAAAGATTAATAAAAGCAATAAACCTGTCCATATTATTCCCTTAAGTTTAGTATTACCAATATTTGGGTTTTCAGCCATAAATTGAAATCAAATTGGCGAGATGCTGGGATCTTTTCGCATCATTAAAATTTTTCATTTCGTTAATCTGCTTATTAAATCATCTAGTGTCCCATCCCAAACTGAATGAATAGTTCGTGCCTCAGACCAAAAATTCCTATAGGGAATAAGAGCTGAGGCTATATTAATCAAGCCATCACAGATCGGTGTATTAACCCCTAAAATCTCACCCAGTGAATGAAGTAAACCTAATCCCATAGGCACATCTTCAGTTATATAACGATTATCAATCGTAAATGGCCCAGTTGGGGCTTCATCTGCATAGTGCATAAATCCCTCAAGTGCATCTATAGATACATCTTCAAATGTTCTAAACCTGAAAGCATCAAAATATGGAATCCGGGACAAATTGAGTTCTTGGAGAACATCCATTTTCTCACCATCGAGTTTGGCAACCAAATTCCACATTGAAGGTGTGAATCCATCCTTATACATAGCAAAATCTTTCCTGGTATTCTCAACACGAGAAATGTTCAATAAAACACCAAGGGTATGAATTGCAAGATTTGGGTTATGGAGAGCTACTTCAATGATATGATGACGCGGGAAGCATGTTCCTATAAGTGGAAACAATTTATCTACTATCTCGCCAGAACGGTTGGCTGGATAGGAAGCAAAAGGATGGCGAACATTTCTTGAGGAGATATTGACTTCTCCTGGTTTAGTAATTCTCGAAGAAAAGGGTAATGTCTCTAATTCAGCAAATAGAGGGAGCTTAGTTTTTCCAACAGATCGAAGGACTTTTTCAAAAATTAGCGATCCTAGATAGCCAGGGCCTAATATAATAATTTGTTCTTCGTTTAAAAATGGGGAAATTTTCTCTGCTACCAATTGATGAAAATTAGTAACGTAATATACAAAAACAACTTCTGTATTATTTAAAGCTTCATGTGGATCAGTAGTTACATCACATAAGGGGAATTCTCCGTTCCCTTCAATACCTGATAATTTTATACTTCTTCTTTCCCGCAATGCATAGAAATTTTCATTATGGATACTATGCCCAATTTTTAGAATATTTACCTCATGCCCTTTCATAGCAAGTACTGCAGCAAATGCACAACCACCATTCCCGCAGCCAACAACTGTAACCTTCATAAGACCTCCTACATTACTTATAAAGTGCTGGTGAATCCCCATCAATACAAATACGAGCCCACAATTCCATATTTATTAAAATCCATGGAAGGGCTTCAGCTGAACTGTCACTTCCATTTCCCACCCTGTGATAATTAATTAAACTTTTGACTTCACTTTCTTTCCACCAGCCCCTTTTTATACTTCGTTCTTCAAGAGGCATCTTTAAAAATGGCTCGAATTCCTTTCTTGTAAACCATTTTGCCAAGGGCACACCGAAGCCTTCCTTTGGTTTATATACAAAACTCTTATCGAAATATCTTAAAGAATACTCTTTTAAAGGCGCCTTCCTTATCCGATAATGATATCGATGCCTATTAGGCAATCTCATTGAAGATTGTAATAATTTGTAATCTAGGAAGGGATAAGAAAATAGAATTCGCTGAGATAATCCCAACCGTACCGCAGTAGCAATGTCCTCAGGTATTCCATGCAACATGAGATAAGAGAAAATTCCCTTATAAAATTCACCTGCTGCGAATCTCTGCCTAAAATTTATCCCTTGTTGCCAGTCACCTCTTAGGAAAACCTTGTTAAATTCATCTTTTGAGAACATAGCAGCATTTATATGAGGATATGCATTGAGATTAGTATTCAAAGCTGTTGTCACCATATCGAGTATTTTTGTTAAGGCTGTCTCTCTAGGAAAGATATGTCCTATTTGTTTAATACCGTATTTTAGGAACTGAGGCACCCATTGGGAGATTCGGGACAAGAATAACATTTGTGGCCAGATGGAGCTCCCGAATACTGTATCAGCGCCATCACCATCAATCATCAGTTCCACAACCCCTGAAAGCCTTTTCAAGGCATAATGAATTCCTATGTGGCATGGCATGGGAACTGGGCTTTGCAGGACTTTTATCGTGTCTGCCCAACATCCTGTATAATCATTCGGGCTCAATTCAACAGACGAATGCTCTGTGGCAAACTGATCAGCAACCTGCTGGGCGTAATTACCATAATCTCTAGGATTATCTTCAAATGTGACAAAGAGTGTCCTCAGCTTACCTGAATAATATTTTCTAACAAGAGCAACAACCAGACTGGAGTCATTTCCTCCACTCAGGAAAACCCCCATCTTTTTCGAACTATCGATTCTTTTCTGCACTGAGAGAGAAAGCACATCACCCATTATCTGGCTTGATGTTTTCATATCAGCATATTCTTCCTCTTGAGGGAATCTCATGGGGTGACTATTTTCTATGGCAGAATGTCCCTTTATGAGCAGGGAATTCTCAGGTGCGAGCCCATGCATATCATAGTACGGTGAAAAAGGTGAAAATGTTTTCCGGTACAGTGGCCATTGCTCAAAAATGGCAGGGGATACTGATGGAACAATACCCGATAACTGTCTGGCATTTTCAAGATCAACAGAGAGGACTAATCCCTTTGGTCCATTCGCAAATGCAATGGGAAAAATACCGACACGGTCTCTGAATATTTCAACAGTCTCATCATTTTGTGAATATACAGATAAAATAAATTGGCCATCTAATTCATATAGATACTCAGCATTATTACTTATAAGGAATTTATTAATTACTTCATTGGAATCATCATTATTGAGAAACCAACCAGCAAGAATCCATTTAAAGATTCCATGGCTCTCACCAGCAAGTATTGGTATCCCCTCTGCTCGGTACCACCATGAAGGCGCCCATTCATGGAATTCCTTACCCGGTGTGAGTTCACAATGAAAAAGATCAAATGAATATTTTCCCATTCAATACCCCTTGAAATTTGGAACTACAGAAATTTTATGATGGTCAATCCAATCCAATTGCAACTGCTAATACAATAACAGATTGTTAGGTAGCCTTTTTTACATATTGAAAATTGATACTATTTTGAAAATTGTTGAGAGGTGTATTGTCAAATTATCAATTGCAGATGATTATTTGATGAAAGACTTTTATCTTTATCCCCACAAGACATTACATAAGGTAGTCAGGCAGTTTCTATAAACCTGCCTGACTACTCATAGAATGATTTAAGGTGGACTTATTGAATAATCTGCACACCCACGCCTGTCGGAGTTGAAGGAGGTGTTGTATCTGATGGAGGTACAATAACTCCACCACTGAGATTGCTTATGGTTGACAGGCCTAATACGGTATCGACCCATCCATTATTATTTGGATCTGTAGCCCCGATATAGGAAGGGATCTGTACATCTGTAAGATATGGGTGTAATCCACCAATTCCACTGTTTGCTACTGTTAGTGAACCCTCTATAACATGTCCGCTTCTTGTCTTATAGCTGCTTGCTCCCGTTGATCCCTGATAAAGAAGATTCGAAGCGCTGTAACTGTTTTGGTATAACTGCACACCTGCAAACTTCTGCTCCCATTGAGTTACTGTAAAGTTATCTCCAGTGCCATCAATATTCCGGTACAGAATCACACTTGTATTTGGGGAAGCATAGAAATAGTTTCTATCAATGTGTATGCCACTATCACTGAACATAGCATTTGTAACACCACTGTAGTAAGGCATGTGGCCATATGTGATGTCCCATGAATCATAGTCATCAATATTACGATCAATAATGTTGTTATAACAATACCAGTAATCCCTTGTGCTATATTTCCCATCAACACCATGGAAAATTGAAGCTCCTTGGCCACTCATTAAGGTATTATTGTAAATAGTCGCATGCTGTATATCACAACCTTCAGATCCCCATCGCCTGGTTGCAATATTCCAGTTCGACCCTGAAATGCCACTCTTCATCACAACGATATTATTGTATATCTGTACAAAGTCTTGCTGCCAGAAAATGCCACCATATTTGGCATTGATTACGATATTGCCATAAATTTTGTCGCCCCAAGCCTTATGCGTCATATCCGAGCCATCCCTGACAGAGGTTAATCGTTGTATGGCCTTTGTCATGATGCCGCCGCCGCCATTACAGTCAACAAAATTATACCTGACAATATTGTTTTTCACATACCAGTTCTCGTCATAAGGGGTGCTGGAATACTCTGTTGACCCTGTAAAGCATATATTCCTGTCATTCCCATGCTCATGCTGCATTGAACCGTTATTTCTAAAATAACAATATTCTATGGTGACACCCTGCTGGCTGCATCCATTAAATCCTGCTGGGTTCTCATCAGCATTATCAGCTAGATTGTCATGAATGTAGCAATACCGTACAGTCAGAGGACCCTTGTTCCACCAAATGCCGGCTGCGGGCGCAACCGATGCCCCGGATAAACCGCCCCCAGTGATTTCAAGCCTCTCTATAACCCAGTAACTCGCAAAAGTTTGACTCCCATCATGAGCAAATCCACCGTTATATATGATGGCATGTACATTGCTGCCAGAGCATTGACGCTGCCCATTAATAATAGCCCATTCACCAGTGTAGGACTGCATCGTGGACCAATTGTTCGATGTACCGCTTTTTGATGCTGGGATATAGATATCATGTTCATAATACGTTCCACCACGGATAAAAATATCATCTCCAGGACTCATCGCATTCACTGCTGCAAGAATAGTTCTGTAGGCATTCCCCGCACTGCCAGTACTATTCCTGTTTGCTATGGAATAAGTGCCATTTGTTATATTCGCAGATAGTGTATTGTCCACATAGAGATTTGCTGCTGATAAATCAACTGCCGCAACTGTTGTGAGACTAATTAATACTAATAGGATATAATATGTCTTGTTACATGCCGTCATGGTAAACCCTCCACGGTTCTATTTGTCTGTTGTTCTTAGAGCATATAATATGCCAGAGTTAATAAACATCAAGAGATATAATGCAATGTTATGTCTTCTTTAGACTTACCTACATCTATCTTTTATTAAAAAACTTGAAATTAATTGCAATAATTACATTATTGAAATTAGTTGTTCTATTTTTGTGCTCTTACTTTGCTCAACTGTACTTGAACTGAGACTGGTTTCCTAATTTCTAGCAATCCGTTAGCTCTGTATTTATAGAATAGCCTGATAATTCATTCTGACTTATACCTCTCAATTCCTCTGTCCAACGTGATCAATTACAGAAAGTAATCGTCTGGTATCCTCTCCCCAGTTATAGTCTCTCTTCACTGCATTAACACCGTTCTCACCTTTTTCAATATCAGATTGGTATGCCTTTTTAACTACTCTTGCTAAATCCATTGAGTCTCCACTTCTGAATGTAAATCCACAATCTTCCTTTTCTAAAATCCTCTTCATGGGTATTGCCTCTGATGCAATGATCGGCAGACCAAGCCCCATGTAGTCAAATATTTTGTTTGGGATAGTAGTATTAACATGATCTGTTACAAAATGCGGAATAATACCGATTTTACATGCCCTGATATAATCAAAAATATTCTTATGATCAACCCAACCAACCCAGAGCACGTAGTGTTGAATGTTATTTTCTCTAATCTTCTCTTTCAGTATCGGAGTTGCATAACCATCTCCCACGATCACAATTAGAAATTCAGGTATCTCTTTGACAATCTCCGGTATAGCGTCAAAAATCACCTGTATTCCTCTACCCATCTGAATACCACCAGTATAAATCACTGAAAACCGACATCTTATCTTATCAAGAATATCATTTGACACAGGCGGTGTGCCAATGAATGCCTCCAGCGGAGGAGTGTTACCCACAATCGTTATCTTTCCAGGTTGTCCGCTCCTCTTTATGACAAAGTCCCTTGCCTCTTCAACTACCACAAGAATATGATCTGCATGCTTAAAAGCATATCGCTCAACGAGCTTTGCCAGGTATGGATTCCTTACAAAAAAGTTCAGTCCCTGAAATTTTCTCGCTCTCCATATGTCCCAGATCATGGCCACATAATCCTCAGCCATATCAAATATCATTGGGATCTTGTGCCGTTTCCCTGCCCATATCCCTGCAATGGCCATGGGAAGGTCGCGTACGATAATTATATCAATGGCATTCTCAATGATGACCCTATCAAGAAACCGGCTCCAGATTGGGCTGAAAAAAACAGGGAAGGAAAGGGCATAATTGATTCGATCATTCTGATATGCCTTGATTCGATGGATTGCAATTCCGTTGCTTATCTCGCATTCAGGAAGCTTCTTCAAGTTCCTTGCAGCGATATGCACTTTATGTCCATTAGTTGATAGTGTTGTGCAAATCTTTTCCACCCTGACATCCCATGGATAATCCGAATCCCAGATATAAAGGATGTTCATAAAACAGCAGCCCTCCAGTATTCATCTTGTATTTTCTTCACCATAGTATTCAGCGAGTATTCCTCTTGAATCTCTCGATAAGCATGCTCGGAAAGAGCTTTCCTCAGGGCCTCATTCTGCAGCATGCTCAGGCAGGCGTCAGCAAATAAATTTGCGTCTCCTGACGGGACCAGCATCCCACTCACATGATCTTTCAAAACTTCAGGAACTCCTCCAACACTCGTGGCCACCACGGGTTTCCCGAGGCTCATTGCCTCCAGCAACGCAATGGGTACTCCTTCATGGACCGAAGTCATTGCGAATACATCAAAGAGATTGAGAAGATCGTTTGCATCCTCTCTAAAGCCGGTAAAGCAAAAATGATGATCAAGGCTTAAATCTCTCACTTGCTGCTCTAGTTCTTCTCTAAGATGTCCATCCCCTACGATCACGAACCTAGCTTTAATGCCTGAATCAATGATCAGCTTTGCGCTGTTGATAAATGTTCGATGGTCCTTTATTGGAACCATCCTCCCGATGGTCCCTATGACCTTATCATCTTTAGCTATTCTTAACTCCATCCTGAGTGTTTTGATCCTTTCCTCAGTAAGCTGTTTACATGGTTCAATTCCATTATGAATGACCACAACCTTTTTTTCTGGTATTCCGAATTCAATGAGCAATTTCTTCAAGTCATGGGATACCGCTATTGCAATATCCGTAAAAAGCCAAGCATTGACGTGTTCAATCATGTCATATTTCTTCGCACCACCAATCAACCCTCTTCCATGATGAGTCCTGATCAGTCCTTTCACCCTCGCCAACCTTCCCGCTATCCCCCCAAGTAAGTTTTCCTTGAAACCATGCATATGCACAATTTGGGGATTAAAGGCTTTTATCACCTGCAGGCACCCTGAAACCAGTGAAATCAAAGATAGCTCATGCTCATTGAGAATCGTAACCGGGATATGTGCTTCACGCAGTTTCGTCGCAAGGACCCCGTCATTGAGGATTATTACCTGAACCTTGCAGGAAACTATACGGGCACATCCACGAATAAGTGAACATGCCTGCACCTCTGCACCTGCCCAGATATCACCTGATATGATGTGGAGGACGTTCATGACCCATAGCTCACAGTCTCAATCTATTAATTGGGAGTAATGATGCACCAGTGCACTGATGATTTTCTCACAGGCGTGACCATCGCCATAAGGGTTCTGTACTATGGACATCTTCCGATAAGTCTGTGGATCTTTCAGTATCTGCCTTGCCTCCGTTACGATCCTTTCTCGGGATGTGCCTACAAGCTTGACAGCACCTGAAGCAAGGGCTTCTGGCCGCTCAGTCTTGTCTCGGGTCACCAGCACCGGTTTCCCGAGTGACGGTGCCTCTTCCTGGATGCCTCCGGAATCGGTGATGACAAGGAAAGAACGGTCCAGCAAGGAAACAAAAGGTTCATAATCCATGGGCTCCAGCAACTTCACATTATCCATTCCTGAAAGCATAGAAAGAACCGGTTTTCTGACATTGGGATTCAGGTGGACTGGATAGACTATCTCCACGGAAGGGTTGCTTAGTGCAATATCCTTAAGGGCATTGCAGAAATCTATGAATCCCTGACCGAAACTCTCCCTTCTGTGTCCAGTAACGAGGATGATTCGCTTATTGAAGTTGACTCCTGATAGTTGAACGAATTCCTTTCCTGTTTTGCGTATTTTGTCTCGAACCATCAGCAGGGCATCAATGACTGTATTCCCGGTGATGACAATCTTCTCTTCCGAAATCCCTTCTGCTAGAAGATTATCTCTATTATGAGCAGTGGGCGCGAAATGTATGTCTGAGAGTGCGGTGGTGAGCTTTCGATTCATTTCCTCTGGGTAGGGGGCGAATTTATCCCACGTACGAAGCCCTGCCTCGACATGTGCGACGCTGATGCGATTATAATATGCTGCCAATGCTGCAGCGAAGGTTGTTGTAGTATCTCCCTGGACAATGACCATGTCAACGCCTTCATCCTTCAAGATCGTATCAAGCTGGGTAAGTACCTTTGTGGTGATGTGGAAGAGGGTCTGATCGCTTTTCATGAGGTTCAGATCATGGTCAGGCTTAACATCGAAGATCTTGAGCACCTGATCGAGCATCTCCCGGTGCTGGGCAGTAACGCAGGTGATCACATGAAATATTTCTGGTTGCTTCTTTAACTCGATGACGAGCGGACAGAGCTTTATTGCCTCGGGTCTTGTTCCAAAAACAACCATAAGTCTTTTCACAGCAATATTCCTCGATTCAACATGAGATCAGAAATAAGGTATTCTGTCGGTAAGCTTGCATGCAAGCATGGGTATGGTCCTTGTCATATCGTCATGGATCATGAACCTTCTCATCGTAAAGAGATCATCGGAATCCCGGAGGACCCCCGCCCTTGTAGTCACGGCATGAGTGAACTTATGACGCTTCAGTATATCTACATGCTGTTTATGATAATCGCCATTTGGGAAGCTGAACATCCTCACCGGTTCACCAAGACGTTCAGACAGTACATCCCTTGAAGAGACGATCTCTTGCTCAGCCTCTTCTTGAGAGCAGTTCGTAAGAATGACATGGTTATGGGTATGTGCGCCGAAAGAAACGCCTCCCTGATACAACTCCCTGACCTCATCCCATGTCATCCAGACTCTTTTTGCTTGAAGATTTTCATGCAAGGAACGGAGTATGAAGTCCAAGTTAGCCATGCTATCCATAAGCTTCTCAAAGGGGATACCCTTTAACTGAGCGATGAGTTCCTCAGCAGCCATATCGCGCTTGAGGGTTAAAATATGTTCATAATGTCGGGATGCCTCTACCCCTTTCATCAAAATTCTCACCATCTCTTTGAACCTGGTTTCTGGTGCATGTGCTGCATAGTAGCTCACCCGATCCGGCCAGGGCCATTCACCTAAGTCCATGAATCTTGTCGAAAGGAAAACCGTTGAAGGGGCATTGTAATGCTTCAAGATGGGGAAGGCATGGTGATGGTTATCCGCCCATCCATCATCAAAGGTGATAACACAGGCATTCTCGATCTGTAGGTCACCAATATTATCCAATGGGATGATGTTGTAATTCCTTGACAAGTAGCGGATGTGCCTTTCAAATGTCTTTGTCGTCACATACATTCCTGACTGGAGGAAAGAAATGGAATCATCATTTTCTGGAATTACATGATGGTATGCTACTATTACGCTATCTCTAAGTCCGCGGGAAAGCCTCTTTGTAATCCCTAAATGGAATAGAGGAAAGGCAACTGACTTCTTGATGGCAATAGTATCCATGCCTGTTATTTTACTCTAACAGAGGTCCTTAATGTATTTCCTCAGTTCCCAGATGAATGGCATAAAATCGTCTCTCCTGAGAACTTCCAAACGAGCCGGTCCGGCAAATTCCTTGATAAAATTACATACGACCTTGAGCTTATTATGATATTCCTGCGGTAGCCTTTCACGGGAAGTCTTGAGAGTGATATAGAGGTTATCAATATCGCCCAAGAGCCACCTAAGACGGGTTTGCCGGTAAGAGCTTATCGGATCGTAGTGCTCTCCAATGGCCTGGAGGTAAAGAAGATAGGGGAAATCTATACCGGCATCGATAGCCAGCTGAAGCGATCCCCAGAACCGAGCGTTGATTTCCATGAGTACAGGGACACCCCGTCTCCGGTCGATCTTGAATTCGACCATAGCCGGGCCTTCCCATTTGAGGCTTTCAAGGAGTCGGAAGGCATAATCCTTGACCTCAGGATCGGGCACTTTACTTTCGCTGATCGCACTAACACCGCCCCACGGAGGTTTCTCCCGAATTCTCCGGTGACTGAATGCCACCTGTGGTTTGCCCTCATGAAAGAGAGCAAAGATCCCCTCTCCTTCTCCATTCACCATCTCCTGGATCATAAATGGGTGCCGGAATGCCATGAGATCACCTAAAGCATTTTTAAGCTCCTGTAAATTTCTGACTATCTTAACCGTTGTTTTGATGATCACACCATTATGTTCTATAAGGGATGCCTGAGGCTTCAAGACAGCCGGGTATGTAACTTCCGGAAAGATATGATCCATGTTTCGAGTATCATCTACAAAGATAGTCTGGGGAACTGGAACACCCAGATCTTGGGCTATTCTGATGAGTCCAATCTTGTTTGACGCCTTTAAATACTGTTCAAACGAAGCAAAGGGAAGAGTCACTTGTGAGAAGGTGTCAGAATTTCTTAAGACATGGTACATGGTGATGTCCGTTACAGGCAGGAGTATACTGATATTATACCTTTGGATGATATCCTTGAGGTCTTCAATAAACTCATCAGGTGAATGAAAAGGATCATGATAAACGTTCTGGCCTGCGGCATACCGTGAAGAACCGGCAAGTGATGATGGTAAAGATGATCCTACAATTACTCGTATGCTTCTTTTCCCGAGTGATCTGGTGCTAGCAAGCGCAGCACGCTGTTCACCGTCCAGAATGAGAACTGTCTTTTTTTTCAAGGTTTCACAAGACCCTTATCACGTGCAAGCCTCAGGTAGATTTGCTCATATTCATGTGCCATGTGCTTTACCTCAAAGGATGTATAAAACTTCTTTTGCGCGGCACTTGAAAACCGTTCCCTTTTTTCAGGGTCAGAAAGGAGGTCGCACACCATTTCTGCTAGGGCCGCCGGATCTTTTGGAGGCACAAGGTATCCGGATTTTCCATGTTCAATAGCAGCTGAGTTCCCACCTACCTCGGTTGCAACAATGGCCCTCCTGGCGGCCATGGCCTCAAGAATTACCAATGGCAGCCCCTCCCATTCTGAAGGGAGCACATAAACATCCATTACCTGCAGGATCTCCGGGAGATCAAGCCGTGGTCCAAGAAAGAAGAATTTATCCTCAACTCTCAGGCTCTTCGCTGCTGTTTTCAATTCAGGCATTAAATAACCGTCTCCTGCAATGACGAAAGCGGTATCCGGATGATTGTGCAATATCTCTGGAGCTGCATGAATAAGGTGGGTGATCCCCTTCTGGTGAGTCAACCTCACACCTAGTCCAATGATATTTTTAAAGGACTTAAGACCCAAATCTTTCTTTTTCTTATTCACATCAATACTGATATCGTACCTGCTTCCATCGATCCCATTGTTAACCACAGTGATCTTTTTCCCTGATATTTTTTCGTAGCGGATAAGATTCTGCCGAGTCTCTTCCGAAACAGCCACAACATGATCCAAGAACAGACCGAGGATGCCCTCAGTGAGCATATAACGAATTTTGTCTGGGAATCTCCGTGCATGATCGGTATGGATCTTTAAAGGGACACACGCTAGAACAGATGCCAGGAAGCCATCAAATAAGGCATTGGTATTGTGCGTGTGTACAATATCGGGACGAGTTTCCTTCAAGATACCCTTGAGGTTCCAAAAAACCGTATAATCTGTTCTGTCCGTTTTATGGGGTGTTAGATAAACAGTAATACCATCTCTCTCAAGTTCCTCGGCAAACGGTCCACGAAAATTCAGACAACATGCAGATACATCAAACCGTTCCCTGTCCAGATGCCTGCATAGGTTTACAACTACCCTTTCCAATCCCCCGATACCCAGGTTGTTTGTAATCTGCATTACCCGAAGCTTTTCTCTCATGCTTTCTCCATATTCATAGTGAGTGCCATTCAGGTTCTCAATTCGATTCTCCGGCCTATCAAATCAATGCTATTCTGAATTTCATGAAAGGTCCTGATAAACGCTCCCAAGTCCCTGCCATAGGGATCATTGATGTTCATGAAAAGATATGCAGGCCATACGAGGTGCTTTAGCAGATAGCACCTCTCCCGGAGAGGATAATATCGCTTTATAAGTTCTTGATAATGAAAGTAATGCATGCCAGCTATCAGGGATGACTTTTCCATCATCTCCAGATCTGTTTTTCTTGGCTTGTGGCTGCTCAAGTCTATGTCATACATACTGGCAGTAATAATTGCATTCTCCGGAACAACATCTTCCTGTTTGGCCACCAACCCGCTGGATGAGACATTCACTTTGAGGCCCTTGTTCCGGAAAACCTTCCTGGCATAATGTTCTGCAAATGCGCTCCTGCAGATATTCCCTGAACAGATGAAATGAATACTGTGGATGCATGTAAAGTCCACATGAATGCTACCTTTTAAGACCTTGTTGAAGAGATACGACATCGTGTCGTGGGTCTGCTTGAGCACATTCTTCCCTTTGGGTACGATAGCCTTCTCATCCATGGAAGTTTGTTTCACCAGGTTCTCAGAAGTTGCCTCATCTCTTCAACCCGAACTATCTTCAATATGATACAGAACACTAAGTATATGAAGGCGCTTGCTGGAATGATTACCACGAGCTTTACGATGTCATTAAATATGCTGAACTGTTTCATTACTATAATAAACAATGACATGATAACGGTGCAGATGATGATCTTTAGATATATGAATTCGAGTGATACAGAAAGAACCTTCCTTATAACAATTGTCATGAAGAGAAGCTGCATCATTTCGCATACCAGCGTTGCATACGCTGATCCAAGGGCTCCCATTATCGGGATAAGAAAGAGGTTAAGAACAATATTTATTGCCATGGCGATCATAATTGAGATCATAACCAGAACTTGTCTGTTTATGGCAACGATCGTCCACCCCATCAGGTTGGTAAGAAAGAAGACCCAAATGGAGATTCCCAAAACAGATAGGAGAATACCAGCCTCGAAATAATCTCTACCGAAAAGGACCGTTATGACCTCATTGCCGAGAAAGAAACACCCAGCACTAATGGGCAGGCCAACTATAAGAAATGTTTTGAGTAGTTTCTTGTAGAGATCAATCATACCAGGCTGATCATTGTGATACTTGTCACAGAGTACCGGGAAAGATGATCTCATGATCATCATAGGGAAGAATGCGATGATAATTTCCAATAAAGTGTATGCAGATCCGTAAAGACCTAGCTGAATATCGCCTGACATCTTAGAGATCATAAGGTGATCTATCTTGAACAGGATAATACTGAGCATTGATGCCATAAAAAAGGGCACTGCCCCTGTAACAAGTCGAAAGAGGTTCGATGCGCTGACACTGCGAAAATCGGGAAGAACAAATGATCTTTTGAGAATGACAAGAGAAATGATGAAGGTTATGAGAAATGAGGCAAAATAACAAAATATTATTTCGAGAACTCCTCCGGTGATGTTTACAATAACTATCACCAGGAGCAGAAGCAGTATTGATCTTACAACATTGAGCAGGGCAGAATAATCCATCCTTTTCCAGGATGAAAAAACCGCTTCGACAACCGAGTAGATTGAATAGATGAAGGTACCTACAGCAAATATTATCAAGGACTTGGTTACTTCGGGACTGTATCCGAGCAACTTCAGATAAAGCAGCATAGCTGGGAAGATCGCGATAAAAAGTACTGTCTTGAGAGAGATGACATTACCTGCATACTTCGCGGCAATGCTTTTATCGCGTGATACGTCCCTGACATAGAGTGTATACAGTCCGAAATCCCAGACAACTGCTACTATGGTGACAAATGCTATGACAAATGTGTATTGGCCATAATCCTTAGGACCGAGGTAGCGGGTAATAAGGATCGCTGTAAAGAACGACAGGAAACGTTGAATAAGGGTCCCCGCCATGAGAAAACTCGTATTCTTGAGGATAGAGAATTCCTTCATTTGTATAAAGTTATGAAGATTTACTCAACGCTTTAAAAGGCCTCTAGATATTCCGATCCCCGGCAAAAAAACACCATTCTTTCTTCATCAGCTCATCATTACCGAACGAATACAGCTTCATATCAAACTTGGTGTCGAAAAAAAGGTTCCACTTTAATACGCCAAGCCAGGGGCTTGTGGGGCCGATTGTGATATAGACAGATTTGCATTCGGCATGTCGGCCAACCTCTGTCACATATCTGATCAACTGTTGTACAACTGCATTCTTCATGGCAACAATATCGAAAATATCAATACGGTTCCCATCAAGTATATAGACTATATACCCATGCAGTCTGCCTTCTGAGTCCTTGAATGCTGCTATCCGGAATACAAAATGCGGGTTCTTTAAATACCTCCATGTCAGATATTCTTTGGTATGGTTGCCGCATATTCCGCACTCGGATGTAATAAACTTATCTGAAAGGCCATCAAAAGACTCATCAACAATATTCACTTCTTCAATAACGCCTTGAGAAGGATAATATGTCTCTCTGGACAACATTTTGATCCCTAGCTCAACAATACGGCCTATGATCCTGGCCGAAATCGGTTCCACATGTTTCTTAAGATAATTATGTATCCTGAGGGGCTTTGCTAGATAGAAGAGACGCCCCACTTCCTTGAACCCTGCATGTTTTATCAGTTTTTCCGACTGTGAGTTTGGTACGGTATAGATAAAAACAAGACCCAACTCAGAAATGGTTTTCAAGGCAGCCTTTAAAAGAATGAACGTTGGACCCAGTACCCGATATTTCTGATCTACCATGAAGTCCCCAAGAATACCTGCGCGGACAGTCTGCCCTCCAGACTTCAGTTCTTTTGGCAATATTGAGATCATTCCTGCTATGTTCTTTGAAATATCGTCGAAGGCAATTAACCATACAGCAGGGCCTGCCGGATTGCCTTGAACAAGCCATTCAAATCGTTTAATCGGGGTGCCTGGAAGATTATCCAACCAGAATTGGACAATCTTTTCTTTGTAATCCCACGGATCAACTTTTTCGATTATAAATTTTGTCATTGATCTTAATATGTTTTGTTAATTGTAGAACATTCGGGCAGCTCAATCTTTTTAATCACACGAGCCGGATTGCCTCCCACAAGAGTCATGGGAGGAACATCTTTTGTTACTACAGACCCTGCAGCCACTACCGAACCCTTGCCTATAGTCACACCCTTCAGGATCATTGAACGCATCCCAATCCAGACATGATCATCGATCTTTATGGGGCCAACATCTTCTTTTGTCATTTTTCGTTTGTTTGTATATAAGATTGAATGGCTGTTGTTGTCGAAGATCATGTTTTCACCTGCGATCACACAACTATCACCTATCTCCACCTTGCATTCCACACTGATACCCACCTGATAGTTGATCACGGTATTATCACCGATGATGAGTTCAGGACATTCGTAGAGGTTAGGCGAAAGGATCCAAGCATTACGGTTACCAATTTTAACATTGTCCCCAAGTATGATCCTTCCGCTGCCTGATATGAGGGGCATGTCCCCATCAGTCCTCAAGTTCTTTCCCACTGAAACGCATCGATTCCTCAGCATAGGTTCGAAATAAAACTTGTTGGTGAACCAATAGATAAGATTATGCCTGATCTCCCTTTCAACATAGAAAAACCTTGCAATTTTTTTAGGGATGGGGACTGAGGTCTGTTGGAGGCTCTTATAGCTATCGTACAGGAACGCATAAAAAGGCGTAGATCTCTGCCTCACTTTATCCATAACTCTATCAAAGGACATCCTGCATATCTCCCCGCTTTTTTCTGACCAGAAATCCGTCAAACGATGAATCCGATGGAATCTCCGACTGATTCTATGACTTCCTGCCTTTTCCACTCATCAAGTCTGTGGATAAGATAATTATCATTAAAGATTCTTTTACCACTGCCCAAGGATTTGACCTTTTCAAGATAGTCATCAATGGTGTTAATCACTCTTGCAGGATTCCCTGCTGCAACAGCATGAGAGGGAATATCGCCTGTCACTACAGATCCGGCACCGACAATAGCATTAGGGCCGATGGTAACATTAGGCAGCACGATAACAGAGTCACCGAGAAAGCAATTTTCTTTTATCGTTATCTTTCCGATCTTTGTATAACCGAGAAATTTTTTGGTACTGGCATCATGGGCAATCAGACGAACATTCGGGCAGATCGTGCAATTATCCCCGATTGAAATGAGGAAGCAATGTGATGGATCAAAAAAAAAGGTGTCAATGATCTCTACATTCATTCCTAATTTGAGGCCGTTTTGAATCAAGGCATCGATATACTTACCTCTCCTCTTCCTCATGAAAACATAATAGGCATCCCAAAGTCTTTGAAACATTGGCTTCACCTCGCAGACATCATTTCATGGTCTCATTCGGGTTATTCTGTCAGTATAGGTGTATTCAGGAATGAAAGGATACGCTGAGTTCAGAAAAGCCTGCATGGTCTTGATGGTTTCCTCTTCACTCCCGATGATAGGCGCCATCAGACGAATGAATGAAACACTGGATCTCTTGAACTGAAGCCTCTTAAGCAACACTCTCCATCGCAAGGATGACTGGCTAGTTGTAATATAACCATCTTCATCATAAAAATAGAGAACTACTTGCTTTGTGCCGTTGTTCCCCACCATGAGCTTATTGATATCATATTCCCGGTCCAGTCGTACCCGTACCGTCCCCTTTTCCTTTACAAAATTGCCAACACCTCCCAAGCATGATTCGGGCGCATGGATTGCTATGTTCCGGTCGTCAAACCACACTATGGAAAAATTCACCGGATAAGGATAACGGCTGGAAAAATAGTCCCTGAGAAAAGCATAGGGCGTTTCCAGACTTTCATAAATATATTTATCCATGACAATCTCTTGGGCCTTCCATTCGCCGATAACAGGGGGGAAATCGTATAGCCTCTTGTTTTCGATCGGTTCAATACGATTCGCCTGGAATACAACAACTGCTGCAACAGCCGTTAGAAAAATGGCGATCAAATAGTTAGAGAGATTATTCTTCATGAAATAATTTATATGCAATCATCAACACTGCAAAACCGACAATGAAGACGACCATTCCTGAACCATCATGGAGATAACTATCCGGAGAAGCGGCGGCCGGGCCATATCGATTGGCAATGTAAAGCAGCATTGCGATCCGAATGCCATTGAGAAAGATTGCTATTGGAGGGATAATGGCAAGGAATAAAATTTTCTTCAACAACCTGGCCCTCATAAAATAGAGGAAGAGAAAACCGAGAGCCAGGAAGGATATGAGAGACCGCATCCCGTTGCATGGGGTTTCAACGACATATGAAGAGGTTGCAAATTGTATTCTGAATCCTTCCCTGATGAATGGTATGTCAAGGAATCCAATGATATATAGTGATAGGGTTGTAGCCAGTGATTTTGCAGGCAGGGCGACAATATTGATAAAGGCATCGGGAACAGGACACATGAGGACGAGGTAACATATCGGATATGCAATCTTCTTCGTAAAGTCAGCCCCGAGAAGATACAACGAACAGCCTGCAATATAGAGGATCATGGAAAAGCCTGAGATGAAATGGATGTCACCAAGTACACCGAAAATATGGATAGCGAGGGCGCACGTGATAATCCATAAACCTGAAAGGCTCCCAGAAAGCTGGGTATGGCTAAGATCTTCCCGCTTACAGTAAATCATGTAAGCCGAAATAAACGGGATGAGGTACCCATGCGAATAGTAGGAATCCAGACCCAGATACTTAAAATTCAACCATTGAAATGTCGGGTAATAACAGGCAATGAAGACCAGCCCTAAAAGTGAACACAGTGCTACAGATATTTTTGATTCTGCAATGCTCTGGATAATATCCATAATCTTCATTCCAAATGAATATTCATGCTTATCAACAGGTTAATCCTTATATATCAGAGCTTAACAAGAAGCAGAAGGAACTGCTCAGCAACTTTAACACGACCCAGTTCATTCAAATGCCCGCCATCGTCTGTATACTCGGGGTCCAATGAAAAATATTTCTTTCCCTTCACCGTGAAAGTTTCTCTGGTGCCATCGGTTCGGGTAGACTCAGCTTCAGCGAGATCAAAGATCGTCTCTTTGCCTTTATACTCTTGCCTGAGCAGATCGTTGTATTGGTTTCTCTTCACATTGTGGGCATTATCAAAGAATCCACCCGACTTACCGATTACCTTGTTCAGCACAGCTTTCATGCCGATCTTTTCCTTTTTAAGCAATGGGACCGTTACATGAATGAAAGAGACATGAGGATATTTTTTCTTCAAGGAGGACATTTCGTTTTTATAAGAATTGAATAGTGTCTGCACATCGGTATCTGCAGTTATATCCACAAAGCAGAACTTGAAAAAGGCTATGTCTGACTTATCCCCAAGTCCGTGCTTCATTTTCAGCGTAAAATCCTGAATCTTCGAGGACGGGTCCTCGTTCTTGCCGATGGGGAAATGAGCAAAGATTCCACCAGAGATATTTCCCGTTTGATCGTTATCTTTCACTTTTAGTTTAATGGTGGGATGGATTTTCATTATGTCATTGATGCCATCCATGATGTTGACGCCTACGGATTGATGACCGAAAAAGATCTTCTTGCCAGCTAAATTCTCCCAGGAGGAAGCAGGAATTTCATTGAGATCCTTCGATGAGTTCTTGGGGTCTGACATTGTTTCTCCCTTGCATGAGGTAATAACCAGAAGGATGAGCATGCCATATCGGATATACTTATTCATATTTCTTCTCACCTTGCTTATTAAAAAATAATGTTTTATGTATTTTTAAATGACAAGGCTTTATAGCACATCATGTTCTCAGCATCAATTCATCTCGTCGACGGCGTCCATGTTACAAATCGTTCACCCTTCATGAATTTTATCCAGGCCATTGCTATGGCACGGTTCACCTGAATGAAATAGAAGGGTATCCTGACAAATGCACGGGACGAAGGAAGCAATGAACTCAATGCTGCCAGTGCATAAAAACCTGCATGCGGAATAAGCAATGCTCTATAAAAGCGACAGCGTATGGCGAGACCAAGGTGACCGAAGATTGCTAAAATAAGGAACCAGGGCGCCAGCCACCTCATGAGTTTGTGCGAGAACAGCTGCCAGGAAAAAAATCCAAACCGGAAGGGATTCATGAGCTCAACGTTATCCATGAAGGCTGATATCCCCCTGGTGATGGTTCTCACCTTCCGGTCAAATTCCTTATCCTCATCCTTGATGTTGGTATAGATGCCGATGCTCCCAGGGTCGCTGACACCCCTGAGCCTGAGCCGGATGGAATTGAGCAGCGTGTTGAAATCGCTGGGTATGTTTGTTGGCCAGTCCCTGCACACCTCTGCGCGGGCGGCAAAGAACGATCCGCTCAGGCCCACCACTGAATTCACCCTTGTCTCAAGGGAGCGAAGCCACATCTCATAACGCACATAGGCCCCTTCCCCACTCACGTTACCTTTCTCGTCGATGAACCTGTCCTCGCTGCTCACACAACCTATTGTCGGGTCCGCAAAATTGGACACGATCTTTGAGATCCCATCCTGCTCGATCATGGTGGCCACATCCGAAAACACGATGATTTCACCTGTAGCCTTTTCTATGGCGCACTTCTGGGCAAACTCTTTTCCCCTCCTCTGGGGTGTTCTGACCAGGCCTATCCCTTTGGAGATATATTGGCTTACGATCTCATCGGTGGCGTCGGTGGATGCATCCGATGCAACAAGCACCTCCAGTTTATCCCTGGTGTAATTTATCTCAAGGGTGTTTTGAATTTTTCTTTCTATCCTTTTTCCCTCATTGTGGGCTGTAATGATCAGTGTCACCTTTGGATGAGACACCTTATCGCAGTGAACTTCCTTGGGCTTTCTGAAGAGTGATATCAGGTACAGCACAGCAGGGTATCCGAAGTAGGTATAGACAACACCAATGACCGAGCCCCAGAAGAGTGCTAGCACTGGTAGGCCCCCCTCACCTTCATCGCTATATCATATGCTGTCTCAAGCGAGATGGCAGTGTGGGTAGGCAGCGTAATGAGTTTTTCAGCCATCATGGATGCCCCTGTTGTGGATATGTTTGAGGGCACACAATAGGGTTTTATTGAGGGCTCATCCAGGATCGCATTTGGATACATGCGCCTTACCCCAAGCCGAAACAGGTTTTTCGGTATGACATCCCTGCCCGCCATCACAGGATACCTCGCATACACAGCCCGGTCCCCGGGGTAAACTCGTGGTGTAATTGAATTGCCTATCACCTCGTTATACACCTGTGACACGGCATATCTGTGAGTGTTGAGCGTTTCGATATGGTGCAGGAAGTTCGTTCCGAATCTCTTTACAACCCCCGGTATGTCCTCAATGGGAAATTCGGGATCGAATATGGTCTTCCCAAGCCCAAGGGGCAAGGCTTCAAGGACACCATAGACCCTTTTATTTGAAAGGATGCGACTAGTTGAGGTGATGAGCAGCCTTAGGTATCCGAATTTACCGTTATCCAGGACCAATGATCTCAGCACCTCCGGTTCGCCCACAAGTGCTCCACCTGTACCCAAGGGCAGAGGCTTGCCCCTTCCGAAACTGAAAAGTCCGTAGTCACCTAAGGTCCCGAGTTGTTTCCCCCGTAGTGTCCCCCCGAGGCCCTGTGCTGCATCCTCAATGAGGCTTGCCCCGACGCTCCCTGCAGCCGACATGAGCCCTTCCATAGATGTGGGGATCCCGAAAAGGTGCTGGCCGATGATGGCCAGTGTTTCAGGTCCGGCCATGGCATGAACGGATTCCATATCTGGTTCGAAGGTTTGTGGATTCAGGTCATAACAGGCGATTCCCAGTCCTGCACGAACCGCCGAGGCTGCCACTGAATAGCAGGTGTATCCCGGTATCAAGACCCGAGTCCTTTTGGAATCAGCCTTCCCCTTCAAGGCCATAAGCAGGCAACTCATGAGCGCTCTGCCGCTGATGCCCAAAACACATTCACTTGCGTTGAGGTATTTCCTGATTCCCTGGACCAAATCATCTCCACACCACAGAGCCGACCTGAGGATCGTCGACACAGGAAGGGCAGCCTCCGCAGGTGGATACCAGGGAGTGATGATACCGGATAATCGGGAATATGCCATCGACTCAAACCATTTTAAAGGGTGATGAATCTTCTGACCATGGGACCAAGTGTATCAGTAAGCTTCTGGGGAATATGAGCCCAGGTTTTTTCAATTATAGGGCGGATCTTGCTGGCAACATCATAACCAGACGGATTAGAGAACCCTTCACCATACCAGAAAAGCGGATCCGGTAGGGCCCCCCACTGTTCCTTAAAGCGGTAGGTTCCTTCCCCTGGCGTGGATCTTCCAAAATCAAAATGCCTGAATCCGTTATCACTGGCATATTTAAGGAAGCCCCAGTAGAGAAGCATGTTCGGGCTTAATCGGCTGTACTCGTTCAAAGCAGAGGCCCAAGGGAGTGAGATAGTAGTATTGCATTTAAGGATGATCCCCCCTGCTATGGGCAATTTCCCGGCATATACTATCCCAATGTGGGATTTACCGGCATAGGAGTGCACCACGGCTTTGATCCATGTCCTGGAATGAACAGGTGAGCCAAGATCATGCATATTGACCGAGAAAACTTTATAAAAATCATCTACCAAGTCAAATGAACCCAGGACGAATTCAAGGCCGTCCTTCTGAGGCCTTTTTATCTGGCTCCTCAGCTTGGATTTGAAGGTGTCCCATAGGATTTCAGAATTCCCGGGAAGGTCGAGAACCATCCTCACCTTATGAGAGGCAACGCTTAAGCTTGACAAACGCTGGGTCATGACTTCAGATTTTTTCAGACGTAGTTCCAGTTGTATTTTTTGGTTTCCGGATAATTCCAATGCTGCTTGCAGAAGAATATCTTTTACTTCTTTATCCTCGACAAGTAAGCCGCCATAATCGCAGAAAGGAAGAGAAATGAGCGTCCCTTTCAGGAAGGGTGGCTTCACCAGGAAAAGAGGGAGCACACCCTGAACAGTTCCTTTGTTATCCTCAGCAATAAGATAAAAAGCCCGGTGCCCGTAAGCTGATTCAATAGCTTCTTTCCATGCAAAGAGATGGTATGGCCCTGAATCAGCCTGTGAAATTACGTAATCATCCCATCTTTTTTTATCATGTGAGTCAGCTAATTTGATCGTGGTCATTTTTTCAAAGGACATGCTTACATTATTTTTTGTTTAAAGCTCCGCCATTTTGGGTGAGGTGATGCCTGCTAATCAGTTGAATGTGTCTCATAGAAGCATTTAAAGCTCTACATCAAAATATATAGTGGATGTTCGTCACAATTCAATGCAAACTTGATGGAAAAATACATGGTGTTCGGCATTTAACACAAGAATATATAATAATATTTAAGTGTATGTTGGTTATACTTGCACATGGATTATACCATACAGTAAAGCTATATTATGAAGCGATTAAAATCTCCTCAAATTATTCTTACCCTCCTCTTTCTCATAACCGGGGTATCGTTCCTGCTCTTTACTGATTTTGGCAAACCCCATTACCGAATCGTTGATGAAATCCTGGATTATGGCCACATTCCCCTCTTCGGCATTGTTTCCCTTGTGATCCTCTGGATTCTGAATCATGGCAAGTGGCCATGCACAATAACGAAGAGATACGTGCAAGCAGGTATCATAGCGGTCTTTCTCGCAGTTCTCACGGAAAGCATTCAGATACTCATGCCAAACAGGTACTTCCAGTTTGGGGACATTGTTAATGATACGATCGGTGCTGCAGCCTTTCTTTGGCTTGCCCATTCTTTCTTGAACAATCTCCCTGGCTTGATTATAAGACTGAGCAGATGGGCAGTGGTTCTGTTCATAATCCTTCCGGCAATCCCGATTTTCCTGACGGCAATTGACACCTGGAACATGAAAAGGACGTTTCCGGCCCTGAGTTCATTCGAGTCTTTCCTTGAGATGTCACGATGGACACAGAAAGAAAGTAAGATTTGCAGGACAACGTTACATGCTACTGAAGGGAAATACTCCCTTGAAGTAACCTTGCTCCCTGGTAATTATCCCGGAATTTCGATGGATTATTTGGCAAATGACTGGAGTGGCTATAAGAGTATGTCCTTTGATGTATTCCTCCAGGGACCTTCACCTCTGAATATCACGGTGAGGATCAATGATCAGGCACACAACAATGAGTTTACTGACAGGTTCAACAGGCGCTTCCAGATCCTTCCAGGGGAAAATCATATATCGATCAAACTTGATGATGTGGAAAAAGCACCAAAAGGGCGCTTGATGATCATGGCAGAGATCACAAACTTAAGTATCTTTGCTTATAAACTTAAAGGACTGAAACAAGTCTATTTTGATAATTTCAGATTGGAAAAATAAGTTTATGTTTTATTATAATAGTATTCCGTGTGACCAACATACAAGATTCTTAATACAAACTTAATACAAAAGAGAAGGCAATGTCAGTTTATCTGCCTTCTCTTTTGTATCGTTTCATATTAGCTTTTCTTTCGTCTGAAGCCTGCAAGTCCCAATAATCCTGACCCAACGAGCAAAAGTGTAGCCGGTTCTGGTACAGGAGCATTTGTTTCAACTGTTATCGCATCGAAATTGTAATGGCAGTTCGGGTTTATTCCTATAGCAAACAGATTCCCATTTTTAAAGGAATTCATTACACTGGGATCAGATATTGAAAATACCAAATCCATTGGTGTCGTACCAAGTGAAGGGACGTCAGATGATCCATATGAGTCTACAAACGTCCAACCGTTATCAATCCATGGGTAGGTATCATCACCAAGATAATTCGATCCTAGAGAATGAATTGAATTATTCGGTATGTCCATGAAGTATACACTGAGCAAATTTACATCATTAATATAATTGCTTATACCATGGAATACTATGGCTAAGGTGTCTCCGATGGATGGAGCGCTTTGTGATATGTCCCATGCTACGATTTCACAGTTATAGCCATGCGGCAAATAAGAAAGTTTCCCAGTATCCCAGTTCGATATAACACTCCAGCCATCTGGAGTCATATATGTTCCGGAATCATATGCGACAACTGTGGCATTTATAGGAGTGTTATAGAAACTCACTATGATTACTACAAGTACCAGTGTATTTAGAAACTTCTTCATTGTTGCTCCTTTATTTTGATTTATGGATATGTTGAATGCAAGAGTTAAGCCTCTTTATTAATATATTTATATTCAATAAGTTAAGTCACAATCAATATTTCTATCGCAGATAGTGTAAACTATCTCGACATCATTAGAATATAATTTGAAGATGTAACAGGGTAATTAATTGCCATCAAGTTAATTAATTCTATCAATTCAATTATCTATGAATTATATTGTTAAAATCAAACGATAAATCTTACAATGTAAAGTATTCCGACACTAATCGAAGCACCATTTAAGCTACTATCCTTCTAATAAGAATCCATCTCAGATAATTATTAATTAACAATGTAGTATGTCAGGTGGAGAAAGAGCTTTAGCGAAACCTGCCAGATGAGCCAATGCGCAAGCACTTTTATTTATGCTTCACAAATGGTATTGCTAACAATATTAAAAGGGAATTGAATCGAGATCTTTTTCTTTTCACTATGCATGATTGAAAAATCGCTTAACCACCCTGCACCCCTACTTATTAACTGTCTGCTTATCTTATATTATGAATGCCCCATTAAAAGCATCATGACCTTGAAAACATGAGGGTAGATTATATGTTACCATTAAAGCATTTTTCTTTGAACCTGACTTTGGTCTTATTAGTATCCGGCTTTATTCAGGTTCAATTCTATTATTATAATCCATAAAGATCAGTGGCTTTCTGTTCTTTGCTCAAGTCGAAATCGGCCTATCTTTTTCTAACTGGCCTTACTTGCAGATTTCTTGTTGGATATTTTCTTGATAATGTAGAGAATCCCGGATAAATCAGCTCCTACAAGAAGCATCACAACCCCAGGTATGCAGCCTTGATCTTCTCGCTCTTTAAAAGATTCGCGGCGGTATCCTCCATGGCGATGGCCCCGCTTTCCATCACATAGCCCCTGTGGGCGATGCGAAGCGCCATGTTGGCATTCTGCTCCACAAGGAATATCGTGGTGCCGTTTTCGCGGTTGATCTTGCTGATGGTCTCGAAGATGAGCTGCACGAGCACCGGCGCCAATCCCAGCGACGGCTCGTCCAAGAGCAGGAGCTTTGGTCTGCTCATGAGCCCGCGGGATATGGCAAGCATCTGCTGCTCGCCTCCGGACAGCGTGCCTCCGGACTGGTGGCGTCGTTCTGCCAGGCGCGGGAAGAGGTCAAAGATATAATCCAGGTCTTCTTTGATGCCGGCCTTGTCCTTTCTCAGGTATGCCCCCATGTCAAGGTTCTCGGTGACAGTCATGTTGGAAAAAATTCTCCTGCCCTCGGGAACCTGTACGACACCTAAGGCAAATATCCTGTCAGGACTCATGTTGTGGATGGGCTGGCCCATGAAATGGATTTCGCCGTAGCGGGGGGGCACGACCCCGCAGACGGACATGAGCGTGGTGGATTTGCCGGCACCGTTGGCACCGATGAGGGTCACTATCTCGCCCTGGGCAAGCTCCAGGGAAACACTCTTCAGTGCATGGATGCCACCGTAATAGGTATGGAGGTTCTTTACCTTAAGCATCAAAGGCCTCACCGAGATATGCCTTGATGACATTGGGGTTCTCGACTATCTCCTTGGGTGTCCCCTGGGCGATCATCTGGCCATAGTCAAGAACATAGATGCGCTCGGATATGCTCATGACAAGTTTCATGTCGTGCTCGATAAGGAGTATGGAGATCCCCTCTTCATCACGAATCCGGGTGATGAGCTCGTCCAGCTCCCCGGTCTCTTTGGGATTCATGCCTGCTGCCGGTTCGTCCAGAAGAAGCAGGAAGGGCTCGGTGGCCATGGCCCGGGCGATTTCGAGCCTTCGCTGTGCCCCGTAAGGGAGCTCCTGGGCCAGTTCGTTCACGTATTGGGCAAGCCCCATCTTTTCGAGCATCCGGTAGGAGAAATCCACCATATCCCTTTCTTCCGCACGTGTCTTCTTATCCCTGAAGATAGCCCCTGCTATGCCCGAGCGTGTCCTGCAGTGCCTTGCCACCATGACGTTTTCCAGCACGGTCATCTTCTGGAAAAGCCGTATGTTCTGGAAGGTGCGCGCCAGACCGTGTTTTGTTACAATATTAGGCTTGAGTTTGTTTATCCTGCGTGAGGCCTTGCCGGGTGGATTGATGATCATGTCGCCTCTGGTTGGCTCGTAGATGCCGGTGATGCAGTTGAAGAACGTGGTCTTGCCGGCACCGTTTGGGCCTATCAAGGCGACTATCTCATCTGAGTTCACCTGGATGCTGATGGTATCGATGGCCCGCAGGCCCCCGAAGTCCATGGTGAGCCCCCTGATGTCGAGCACGGGCATGGCGGCTGTCATTTCTGGGCCACCTCACGGTTTTCCTTATGGAATTCATAGTGCTGCTTGATGCCGCTGATGATCCCCTGCGGCCTGAAGACCATGATGAGAACCATGCTTGCACCAAAGGCAAGCATGCGGTACTCGGAAAAGGCCCTCAGATATTCGGGGAGCAGGATGAGGATAAAGGCGCCCACCATCACACCCACTATTGACCCCATGCCTCCCAGCACCACGATGGACAGGATCATGGCAGATTCCATAAAGGTAAAGCTCGCCGGGTTGATGAAGGTGGTCTTGGCTGCCAGGATGCATCCCACAAAACCGGCCCATGTAGCGCCCAGGGCAAAGGCCATAAGCTTGGTGGCGGTCTTGTCGATGCCCATGGCCTGGCATGCTATCTCGTCTTCGCGAAGTGCTATCCATGCCCTTCCGATCCGTGAGTGCCTGAGCCTTCCCACCACGAGCATGGTGAAGATAACCAGCATGATCATGATGTAGTAGAGGTAGACCATGTGCTGCTGGAGGTTCAGCTGAATACCGAAAGTTGAAGGCCTGGATATCCCGGCAATACCGCTGGGGCCGAAAGACAACTCATTCCAGTTTTCCAGGATCAGCCTGATGATCTCGCCAAATCCCAATGTGACAATAGCCAGGTAGTCTCCCCGCAAGCGGAGCACCGGGAAGCCGAGCAGGATACCGAATGTAGCCGCCAAGGCGCCTGAGAGCGGCAGGGCCACCCAGAAGCCGAGCCCGAAATGATGATTCATGAGGGCATAGAAATAGGCGCCTACCGCATAGAATGCCACATATCCCAGGTCTAGCAGTCCTGCCAGCCCCACCACGATATTGAGCCCCAGACCCAGCATTACATACATGAGCGCTGTGATCATGATGGATGTCTGGTAGCTTGAGAATAAAAAGGGGAACACGGCGGCAACGAGAGCCATGAACGCCATGCAAGGTATGTATACCCGCTTGTCCGAACGGATACGTTTGCCTACCCTCTTCTGCCAGGTATCGGCATCATCTCCTTCCCCGGATGCCCCTGTTTCCTTGCGCGCGAGGAGGTAACGCCAGATAAAAGAGAGAAAAAATGCACCGACACCCACATAAAGCATGCTCATCCAGCGCCACTGAATTGTCCTGTCAAGGGGGTTGACCTTCATGACCATGAGGGGAAAGGTGAGGAACATAAACCACAGCGCAGCTATGCCTGATTGAGCGATCTCGCCTAAGGCCCGTTGCATGAGGGAATCTGTATCTGTGTTCATGGGTTGACCCTTTACACCTTTTCCGAACTCGTCTTCCCGAGTATACCTGCGGGTCTGAAAATGAGGATGAACACGAGCAGCGCGAAGGCAAACACGTCTTCGTAGTCGCTCGATACATAGCCGGTGGCAAAGCTCTCGGTCCACCCCAGTATCATCCCGCCGAGAACGGCGCCCGGGATGCTGCCGATGCCGCCCAGGACTGCCGCGGTGAAGGCCTTGATCCCTGCAATGAAACCGATATAGAAATTGATCTGCCCGATATGGGATGATATGAGCACACCGCCGACAGCTGCCAGCGCGCTCCCGATGATGAAGGTCACCGAGATGACCCGGTTCACATTCACGCCGAGCAGCATGGCCATGGTCTTGTCCTGGGCCACAGCACGCATGGCCTTGCCTATCCGCGTGAACTTGATGAAGAGTGTCAGCAGGGTGGTTGCCACTATGGTGGTTATGAAGATCACCAGCTCCGAAGAACGCATGATGGTTACATTCTCCATGAAGGAGAATTCATTGATGAGCGCAGGGAATGATACAAAGTCGGATGTCTGGGCAAGCAGCACATAATTCTGCAGGAAAATGGACATGCCGATTGCGCTGATAAGCGGTGAGAGCCTCTGGGCCTTGCGCAGAGGCTTGTAGGCGATCTTCTCCAGGGTAAATCCGTAAGCCGCCGAATATATCATGGCCACTATCCCGGCCAGAACAAGGAGCGACCAGCCGCTCATGCCCATGAGAGCCAGCGCGCTCGCCACGATCAACGCCGTAAAGGCACCTATCATATAGATCTCGCCATGGGCGAAATTGATGAGTTCGATAATCCCATAGACCATGGTATAGCCCAGCGCTATCAGGGCATAGATACTGCCTCTGGTGAGCCCGCCGAAGAAGAGTTCCAGGAAGTATTCCATATCCGCTCAGTTATCTTAGAATATACTCATTTAGATCAACATGCTGTAACTCCCGCGAAAGCGGGAGCCCAGGTCTTTACAAAATCACTGGATTCCCGCTTTCGCGGGAATGACACATAAGACGATTTTTCCACCCCGATGTATAAACCCAGTTTCGTTAAAATGAGACTCCGAGGTGTATGCAATGAGCTCTCCTGCGAATGTATTAGTGCTCTCATAATCCTTATTCGGATACAAGAAAGGGAGCAGAAAATCTGCTCCCTTTCTTTGGATTCTCATCCTTATTTAATCTCTACGTACTTGCCATCTTTGACCTGGTACATGGAAAAACCGATGCCTTTTGCATCGCCTCTCTCATCGAAGCTGATCTTTCCGAGCGGCGTCTCAAACCAGTTTGTGCGCAGCGCCTTGGATATTGCATCGTAATTCGTTGAACCGGCCTTTTCAATGGCCTGAAGCAGGCACAGGGAAGCAGCGTATGCATTCAGGTAGAATGCCCCCGGGTCAGAGCCGAATGCCTTTTTATGCTGCTCTATGGCTGCAACTGCCATGGGGTTCTTGGATGTGTCCATGGGGCCGGTGGCATAGACGCCCTCTGCAAACTTGCCGGCTACCTTGATGAAGGTGTCGTCTTTCACACCATCATCGGATATAAAGAAGGTCTTCATCTTCTTTTTCTTCATGGCACTGACGATCTTGGCTGCTTCAGGATGGTACCCACCATAGATTACCGCATCTGCCTTGGAGTTCTTGATCTTCTGCACAATAGCAGAGTAGTCCACTGCGCCTGGGGTGATACCTTCAAACAGCACCGGGGTGATGCCCAGCTTCTCCAAGTCAGCCTTGGCGAATTCGGCAAGGCCCTTGCCGTAGTCTCCCTTGTCATGGATGACCGCGATCTTCTTCACCTTGAGCTTTTTCAGTGCGAACTCCACCTCGAGTTTTGCCTGGGCATCATCCGGCGAGATGGTCCGGAAAAAATTCGGGTAGTCGCCGCTCTTGGTAAGGTCTACATTCGTGGCGGATGGTGACATGGTAACGATCTTTGCTTCCTTGTAGGTATTGAGTGCAGCCTTGGTTGCGCCGCTGCATATGTGGCCAAGAACGACATCGGCCTTGTCGGAAACGAGCTTGCTTGCAACATTGGCACCTACCTCAGGCTTGCAGACATCGTCTGCAGGGAGGATCTCCACCTTCTTGCCCAGAACGCCGCCCTTGGCGTTCACGTCACCCACTACGAGTTTGGCTGCATTCAATGTCGGAAGACCGTAGGAAGCAAGGTCCCCACTGTGTGCCCCTGCAACACCGAACTTGATCGTATCAGCCGCAAAGACCGAACCGGCAAACACCACACACGCGATTGCCAACAAGAAAATCAGTGCTCTCTTCATTCCTTCCTCCCCTTTGCTTTGATATTCTTGATTATTTCCGCTACTCTCTCTCACGAATCTTATCACAACTAACATTATAGGGCCAATTCTGTCAAACCCCAATACCTTTATGCACTTCTGGGCGAAATCTCCATCCCCGGTCTTTACAAGGTGCATTTCAGCATGATAGTGCCTCAAATGTGGGCATGACCTTAACTACCAGGCACGGCACAGTCATTGAAGTCATCAATTGCGGCAACTTCATGCTAGATGGCGGCGGCATGTTCGGGCGGGTGCCCAAGGTCATGTGGGAGCGGTGGTTTCCCGCTGATGAGCAGAACCGAATCGTCATGGCCACCAATATCCTGCGCATCAACAAGCAGGGAAAGACCTATCTCGTGGATACCGGCCTCGGATCACACTACACCAAAAAAAATTGGGACATCCTCGGCACCGGCATCGAACAGGTCAGTCTCATGAAAGAACCGGTAGACTTTCTCCTATGTACGCATCTCCACTTCGACCACTGCGGCGGCATACACGATATGACCGTGAGTTCCGAGGTGATAATCTCACGCCTGGAGTGGGAAGACGCACACGGCAAGAGCCCCTTGAGCAAGGGGAGCTACCGTAAACCCGACCTTGAACTTCTCGGAAAGAGGCTGCGCCTGATAGATCCACCCTGCATAGTAGCAGAGGGCATCCAGGTTCTGGCAACCCCGGGACATACCCGCGGGCATGTGAGCGTGCTCATAGACGATGAAATTCTCTATCCGGGCGATCTCATCCCCACTGCCGCCCACGTGCATTTACCCTGCATTATGGCCTATGACCTCTACCCCCTGGAGATACTCGATACCAAGAAGAAGATCCTTCATGAAGCCATCCGGAAGGGATGGCAGCTTGTCTTCGAGCACGATCCCTACCGGCCGGTCAGTCACATCGGTCTATCCAACAACAAATTCAAAGCACTGTAGCCTTATTCCCATCATCAAACACCATAAAAATATCCCTTGACAGGAAGGGGCATTTATCATAATAGACCGCGTTGAATTTGTTTACTACAATAAACTATTAGATACACTTAAAGCGATTCGAGAAAGAAATGAATGTTGGCGAAAAGATAAAAAACCTGAGGCTGGCCCAAGGACTTACCCAGGAAGATCTTGCCAACAGGGCCGACCTTACCAAAGGTTTCATTTCGCTTTTGGAGCGCGACCTCCAGTCTCCATCTCTGGATACCATGGAACTCATCCTGAACGCGCTTGATACCAATGCCGGAGAGTTCTTCGCAGAGGAAGGCCGGGATGTAGTGGTGTTCAGCCGCAAACAGCGTGTCACCATTGCAGAGGAAGACGGGGTGAAGCGGGAAGTGCTCATCGCCGCAGCCCAGGACCGGGAAGTGGACATGCTCCTGGTGACCATCGCACCGGGTGCAGGCACCGAACCCGAGAGGGCCCACTACGGCGACGAATGCGGTATCGTGCTTATGGGCAAGATCATCATAAACCTGGGCAAAGAGGCCTACAGTGCTCAGACAGGCGATGCATTCTATTACACGGCAAACAAGAAACACTCTCTTGAGAATAAATCAGATAAAACGGCAAAGATCCTGTGGATCTCTGCCCCACCGAGCTTCTAAGAAAGGAGGGTGGATATAACGCACTATGAGCACCTTTATGGCATCCAATCCCGAAGGCTCCATCTGTCTCTTCGGCGCACCTTTTGATTCCACGTCGAGCTTCCGTCCAGGGTCCCGTTTCGGTCCCGGTGCCATCCGTGAGGCCTCCTATGGCCTGGAGACCTTCTCACCCATCCAGATCGCTGACCTGGAAGACTGTTCCTTCATGGACATGGGCGACCTGGAACTCCCCTTCGGCGATCCGAATCCTGCTCTTGCGCTCATTGAAGAAACCACACAACATATTTTATCCGACAGAAAGACCCCTTTCCTCCTGGGCGGAGAGCACCTGGTGAGTCTGGGCGCCATCCGTGCCGCTGCAAAAGTGTATCCTGAACTGAAGGTCATCCACATAGACGCACATGCTGACCTGCGGGAAGAATACCTGGGCCAGAGGCTGTCTCATGCCACGGTCATGCGCCGGGTTCTGGACCTCCTGGGCACTGAGAGCGTCCGGCAGATTGGTGTCCGCTCATGCACAAGGCAGGAGCATGTCCTTGTAAGCGATATGATCTCCCTGCCCGAGCAGATGGCCTTGAGAACAGGGGCCAAACCCTGTTACCTCACCTGCGACCTCGACATACTTGATCCGTCGATCTTTCCCGGCACAGGCACCCCGGAGCCCGGCGGACTCATGTTTCATGAACTGATCACCATCCTTATATCGATCATAACCAGGCTTCACATTGTGGGCATCGATGTCGTTGAACTCGCCCCACAGCTTGACCCAACAGGGGTATCTGCAATTGTTGCCGCCAAGGTTGTTAGGGAGTGCCTTATCGCGCTTGGAAGGAAGAATACACTAAAAGCATTGTAGGAGCTGCTTCAGTAACCATGAAAGCATGGAAATGCGCGTAGGTGCTCCTGTAAATATGAATACGAGGGGGTCTTGTCATGAATAACATCCTCATCATCGGAGCCGGATCGGCAGGATCCGTGGTAGCCAAGAAATGTGCCATGAATCGCGATGTCTTCAAGAAGATCCACCTGGCGTCAAGAACGCTGGAAAAGTGCCTCAAGGTCCAGAAGGAATGCACATCGGATATCACCATATCACGCTTGGATGCAGACGATACAGCTCAGGTTATCCGTTTGATTGAAGAACAAAAACCGGATCTCGTAGTGAACATGGCGCTGCCATATCAGGACCTGCCTATCATGGATGCCTGCCTCGCCACCGGTGTTCACTACCTGGACACGGCCAATTACGAGCCCAAAGACGAGGCCAAGTTCAGCTATACGTGGCAATGGGCATATCAGGAACGCTTCCGCGACCAAGGCATCATGGCCGTGCTCGGCTGCGGCTTTGACCCGGGCGTGATCAGCATATACTGCGCCTATGCCCAGAAGAATCTGTTTGATGAAATCAACACCATCGACATCATTGACTGTAATGACGGCAGTCACGGCAAGGCCTTTGCCACCAATTTCAATCCGGAGATCAATATCCGAGAGGTCACTCAACGCGGCAAGTATTGGAAAAATGGGGAATGGATCGAGATCGACCCCTTAAGTATTTCCTGCATGATCGATTACCCGTTGGTGGGTCCTCGCAAATCCTATCTGATCTATCATGAGGAAGAGGAATCGCTGGTTCAGAATATCCGCGGCCTCAAGCAGATCCGTTTCTGGATGACCTTTTCGGACAACTACATCAAGCACCTGGAGGTCCTGCAGAACGTCGGCATGACGAGGATCGACCCAGTACTGTATAACGGTGTTGAGATTATTCCCCTGCAGTTCCTCAAGCACCTTCTCCCGGAGCCTTCTTCCCTGGCCGAGAACTACACCGGAAAGACCTCCATCGGGTGCATCCTGCGGGGTATGAAAGACGGTAAGCCTGCGGAGTACATCATTTACAATGTGTGCGACCATGCCGAATGCAACCGTGAACTGGGAGCCCAGGCCGTGTCATATACAACAGGTGTTCCTGCCATGACAGGGGCCATGATGATAATGAAAGGTATCTGGAACGGCAGGGGCGTGTTCAACGTCGAGCAGCTTGATCCGGAGCCTTTCCTCGAAGAGGTCGCACGTCAGGGCCTGCCCTGGCATGCCCTGAAACTCGACACCCAGGCATACAAGGAACTTGCTGCGGTATGAACGCGGCCTTGCCGCAGCTCCTCCATGCGGTACTCTCAGAGATAACCACACCGGCCTACGTGGCTGATATGGCCGTTCTGAAAAAGAACATGGCAACGGCGGCCCATATCCGAGCCGCAACCGGGAGCCGTATTCTTTTGGCAATGAAGGCATTCGCAATGCCTTCCGTATTCCCCCTGATGCGCCAATCGCTGGACGGCACGACGGCCAGCGGCATCTATGAAGCGCGCCTCGGCAAGGAAGAATTCGGCAAGGAAGTGCATGTCTATACCCCGGCCTATACGGAAAGCACCCTGGGCGAGCTGTTGCAGACGGCCGATCATATTTATTTTAATTCCGTCACGCAGATTCAACGATTCCTCCCTTCCGTAAGGGCCGCAGGTCAGGGCAAGAAGGTCGGCATCCGCATCAATCCCGGGTTTTCTAATGCGACCCTTGGCGGTCATCTCTACGATCCCTGTGCATCGGGCTGCCGCTTCGGCGTGGTCCGCGCCGACCTGGATAAGCTTGACTGGGGCGAAATCGATATCCTTCATGCCCATGCCTTGTGCGAATCCTTGCATGATGGTTCCGTAGGCCTCATCAACCATCTTGCCAAAGAATTTGCCCCGTACGTCAAGCGAGTGAAGGCTGTCAACTTCGGTGGCGGGCACTTCATCAATAAATCAGCGTATGACGTAGAGGCCCTTATCCACGCCATCAAAGATTTCCGCGCCGCCTTCCCTGTCGAGGTGATTCTGGAGCCCGGGAGCGGCCTCGTCGTCGATGCCGGTTATCTGGTAGCGACAGTGTTGGATATCGTTCACAATCAAAAGGCAATTGCAATACTGGATGCCTCTGCCTCCTGCCACATGCCCGATGTCCTGGAAGTGCCTTACACACCGCCCCTCTACGGCGCTGCTTCTCCGGGCATTTATCCCTATACCTACATCCTTGGCGGCAACACCTGCATGGCAGGCGATGTCATCGGTGAATATTCATTTAAGGACCCCCTGAAAGCCGGGGACAAGCTGGTCTTCGGCGATATGCTCCAGTACAGCTTCGTGAAGAACAATACCTTCAACGGCACACCCCTGCCCGATCTCACCCTGCTGCACGAAGACTGCACCTACGAGGTCGTGCGCCGGTTCGGGTATGAAGATTTCAAAAGGAGACTAGGATAATATGAAACAGAAACATACCATGGAACGATGGACGGTGGAAGATTCCGCTGACCTGTACCAGATACGGGAATGGGGAGCAGGATACTTCAGTATCTCTGAAAAAGGGGACGTGGTGGTCACACCGCGCAGAGACAAAAAAGATGTATCCGTCAATCTTCCTGAAATCATATCCGGTATCATGGCGCGTGGTTATGACATGCCCATGCTCCTTCGTTTCGAAGACATCCTGGAATCCCAGATCATCCAGATGCATGAGAGTTTCCGCTCCGCCATAACCAAGTTCGATTACAAGGGTGAATTCAAAGGGGTCTACCCCATCAAGGTGAACCAGCAGAAACAGGTGATCGAAACCATCACCCGCATCGGTAAGTTCTATCATCACGGACTCGAGGCCGGCAGCAAGGCCGAACTGATCGCTGCCCTGTCCTTTCTGGATGACAAGGAAGCCTGCCTGGTATGCAACGGCTACAAGGACCGGGAATTCATCGATCTCGGGCTGTATGCCTGCAAAATGGGATTCAAGTGTTTCTTCGTGCTGGAAATGCCTGGAGAGCTGGACCTCATCCTTGAGCGGTCCGAGGCACTGGGAATCAAACCCCTTCTGGGTGTCCGTCTGAAGCTTTCCACCCAGGCCGGCGGGCACTGGACCGAATCAGGCGGCGACCGGAGTATTTTCGGCCTGACCATGTCCCAGATCATCGAAGCAATCGAGAAACTTGAAAGAGCAGGCATGCTGGACTGCCTCCAGCTTCTCCACTATCACCTGGGTTCCCAGATTCCCAATATCCGGGATATCCGCGCCTCCATCCAGGAAGCCTGCCGGGTGTATGCCGGCCTTGTTCTCGAAGGCGCCCCCATGGGTTATTTCGACCTGGGCGGCGGCCTTGCCGTGGATTATGACGGATCACATACCAATTACATGAATTCACGCAACTACACCCTTGAAGAGTACTGCGCCGACGTGATCGAAGCCATCATGGAAATCCTCAATGAACACGACATCACGCACCCCACTATCATCACCGAATCAGGCCGGGCAACCGTGGCTTATTACTCGGTTCTGCTGTTCAATATTTTCGACACCAGTTCCATCGACACGGATTCCGTGCCCAAGGAATTGCCCGAGGACACCCCGGACATCATCCTGAACATGCTGGAGGTACTCAAATCACTGACTGTCCGGAATCTCCAGGAATGCTACAATGACGCGCTGTATTACCGGGATGAGATCCGACAGATGTTCAAAATCGGAGACCTGACCATGAGGCAGCGCGCCCTGGGCGATAAGATATTCTGGAACATTATCCAGGCCGTGTGTGACAATATCAAAGACCTGAAATTCGTGCCCAAGGATCTGATAGATATCGATACTGCCCTGTGCGACACCTATTACGCCAATTTCAGTGTATTCCAGTCCCTGCCCGATTCCTGGGCCATCGGCTATCTTTTCCCGGTGATGCCAGTGCACCGTCTGGATGAAATGCCTGAGAGAAACGCCATACTTGCCGATATCACCTGTGATTCGGATGGAAAAATCGATCGTTTCATCGACAAGCAGGGTTTCCGCAGCGCCCTGTCGCTCCATACGGTCAGGGAAAATGAGGACTACTACCTGGGTGTCTTTCTGGTTGGGGCTTACCAGGAAACCCTGGGTGACCTCCACAACCTGATGGGCGACACCAATGTGGTGAGCATCCGTGTCCATGAAGACGGAAGCTACAGTTTCGTCAAGGAGATCGAAGGGGATTCGGTGGCCGATGTCCTGTCATACGTGGAATACGAACCGAAAACCATGACCAAACAGTTCAGGGCAACAGCGGAACAGGCCATTCAGGAAAACCTGATCACCCCCCAGGAACGCCGGGAAATAATGAAGATGTACGAAGAGGGCTTAAGGGGCTACCCCTATTTTGAACAATAGGGACAAACACAAACAAGAAATCATGCAATAGTATGGTTATGATAAACGACATGACCGGTATGGGCACCCGGAACAAACTTTACCGGACTGCCAATACCCTGGCTTTGATCACGGTCTTCTATAATATTCTGGAAGGGCTGTTCTCTGTCTGGTTCGGCATGGCTGATGAGGCCTTTACGCTTTTCGGCTTCGGCCTGGATTCTTTTGTGGAGGTCATTTCGGGTATCGGGGTGTGGCACATGATCAGGCGCATCCAGCGGGCCGGAGAGGGCAGCTTGGATGCCTTCGAACAGCGGGCGCTGAAAATTACCGGCACTGCCTTTTATATCCTGGCAATCGGACTCATCATTACGGGCCTGCTGAATCTG
>CAYMDG010000003.1:42104-50115 GCA_964388905.1 uncultured Bacteriovoracaceae bacterium | reverse complement strand
CACCTCTCCGGCAGCGTAGTGTCCGCTATGGCTCTTCATGAGGTTGACGATCGTACTGCCCGCAGTACGCGTCATGGTGGAGATCTTTTCTATGTCATGTGTGCTCAGCAGTTTGGCCAAGGGGATGCCGCTGATGGTTGCATGGCCCATGAGAGGTATCATGTTGTCGTCGTGGGTGCCGATGACCATGGCTGCGACATTGTCTGCAGAAACCCGGGCTGTCTGGGCGATAGAAAGCCTGAGACGGACCATGTCAAGGGAGCATCCGAGCCCGAAAATCCGCATGTCAGGGCAGAGTTTCATGAGATGCCAGGTAAGCACATCAGCCGGGTTGGTGACAACCAGAACCCGTGCATCCGGACTCAGGGAGGCAAGCTGTGGTGCGAGGGTTCCAATAACGGCAGCATTGTGTTTGAGAAGATTGAACCTGGTCATGCCGGCTTTGCGTGCCAGTCCGGCAGTGATGACCACGATGTCTGCCACCCCGGCATCCTCGAGTCTGGAACAGCCGGTAGTATACGAGTCACTCCCTTGATAAGGCAGGGAGTGATTGATATCCATAGCCCTGCCAAGACAGAGGCCTTCGTCAATGTCATGGAGAAAAACTTCACCCAGGCTTCTGCCTGCTATGGATGCAGCACTCGATGAACCAACCATCCCTGCGCCTATGATAAGGATTCTTGGCCTATTCATAACAGGATACTTCAGGTGACCTTTGCCCTGGTAATAATCCGGTTGAAAATGCCGGGAACAAACCGCTTGAGGTATACACCGAGCTGTTCTTTTCCCCCAATGAGGACCTCGTCTTTGCCTTGTTCTATGGCCTGTATTATTTTCTCGGCACAAACCTCGGGTGCCATCCCGGAGGCCTGGGCCTCATCCATGGTTCCCTGGCAGGAGCCGTCTGCACACAGGGCATTTATCGAGATACTGGTACGGATAAAACCCGGGCATACCATAAGGACCCTGATACCCTTTGCGGATAACTCCGCCCGTAAAGAGTCAAAGAAACCGTGTAAGGCGTGTTTGGATGCTGAATAAGTCGAGCGTAAGGGTGAGCCGAATTTGCCCACAAGGCTGCTGATCACCACGATTTGGCCCGATGCATTTTCAAGCATGGCCGGCAGAATTGCCTTTGTCAAGGCCACCGTACCGAAGAAGTTGGTCTCCATGATCCTCCGGTCGGTATCAAGGCTGGTCTGGAGGGCAAATGACCGTTGAGATACGCCGCCATTGTTGATGAGCATGTCTATGTGACCGAATGTATCAAGAACTGTTTTAACCTTCTCAGAATATGTCGAAGAATCAGCAAGGTCCAAGGGAAGCGCGAGGTGTTGTTCAGGGGACGAACAACGGTCTTTCACCTCAGTCAATCTCTTTACATTGCGTGCCGAGAGAATGAGACGCGCACCTTTGCGGGCAAAGGCATAAGCCAGGGCTTCCCCTATTCCCGAAGATGCACCTGTGATCCAGACAATCTTTTTGTTGATAAGCATGGAGCAGCCTCCTTATATTGAGATCCTCACTTGCCTGATTCGTTTTCGCTCTGGGAGCCCTTATCCTCTCTGGTGGTATCACCTTTTGTTTCTTTATCCATTTTAAGCAGGCGCCTGGCCTCTTCATTTATGGCCTGGTCGATTTTTTTTTTCATCTCTTCACCCTTTTTAACCGCCTCACCGCCCATAACCTTATTAACGGTATCAGTGATTGCCTTTTTTGCCTCGCTGCCTTCGCAGCCTGCGAAGATAAGGGCGCAGATGCAGGCAAAGGCTATAATCATAGAGGAAAAAGTCTTTCCGAAGAGGGCTTTCATGGTTACCTCCCTTGTCTTATAAGGTATAAATGTCAACTCATCAGTTCAGAATTTCTTTTAAATAGGCCTTTAGTGCATTAAGGGCACGCGTTTGCCCTGCTTGGGATGGATCGCCCTTTGCGTTTCTGACCAACTGGCGGAGCCTTGTACGGTCTGCTGCAGGGCATCGTTTCAGGAGGTCTTCAATGTGTTCATCTCCGCCGTTGATGAGCGCCTGAACAGGTTCATCCAGATCTGTTTTCAAAGGTTCAGGTGTCTGCCTGGGCTGCCCGAATTCATCGAGGACCCTTTTGATCTGTACAGGGTCCACCTCACGCATGATCACGCCGATATGCTGCATCTGTCTTCGCCTGGCCCCATGGGTACTCATTTTTTTCATGGAGATGACGGCATCAAAGAGTTTAGGCAGGATGCCGGCTTTTTTCAAATAGGCAGCAGGCAGGGTAACGAGCTGTTCTCCAAGCTTCTGCAGCTCGATCATCTCCTTTTTAAGCCTTGTCTTGCTCTTCGGCTCTTCAAGCTCAGGGGGCATCTGTTCATGAATGGGGTCGTATTCACGTTTCATGGTGATTGTTACCTTTTTTATCCGGTCAGGATATCCTTCTGTCTCTTCTTGCATACCGGGTCTTTTTCTACAAATATCTTTTCACCAGTGAATGGGTCCAGGCCTGTGTAATACATGAGGGTGGAGTAGGTGGATGGTGTGGGAGTGAAGATCTGCACCTGTTCCGGCCCAAGCTTGAGGTTCTTTGTGACAAAAGACTTGAGTCGTTTCATGTCCATCTCGGTGCAGCCGGGATGTGCGGCGAGGAAATAATAGGTGAGGAACTGCTTCTTGCCTTTCTGACTCGAGATCTTCAAGAATCGATCACGGAACTCAAGCAGTGAGGTAATGCCAGCCTTACCCATCTTGTTAAGCACACCCTGATCGTTATGTTCAGGCGCCAGTTTCATCTGCCCGGATACATGGTGTTCCGCCAGCTCTTTCAAATAGCTTTCGCCATAGTGCTTGTCTGCGCATACCAGGTCATGGCGGATGCCTGAGCTCACAAAGGCCTTTTTAATGCCCGGGATGGCCCGGAGTTTTTCTAAAAGCCTTTGTTGCCGGTTATGACTCATGCCAAGATGAGTGCAGATGTCCGGGTACAGGCACCTCCGGCGGGTGCACATACCTTTATGATTGTTCGCTGTGCATGCAAATCCATACATGTTTGCCGTGGGCCCTCCCACATCTTGTATGTAACCCTTGAACCTGGGGTGAGAGGTAAGACTTCGAGCTTCGGCAATGATGGACTCCTCACTGCGTGAGTTCACGCGTGCACCTTCATGCATGGAGATAGCGCAGAAGTTGCATTGCCCCATGCAGCCCCTGTGTGTGGTGATCGAGAACCGTATGGTTTCCATTGCCTTCACCTCGCCAAGGGCTTGATCGTTGGGGTGCACCTCCCGTTCAAAACCGAGTTCATAGATAGTGTCCAGCTCATGTTCAGTCAGGGGAGGCCACGGTTTATTATGAACCAGGTAGCGGTCACCATGCCTCTGGCAAAGGGTCTTACCTGTGATAGGGTCGTTATTTTGGTAAAAGGTGTGGAACATCTCGGTGAAGGTGTTCACGTCCTTTCCTACATCTTCAAATGAAGGCAGTTCGATCGCGTCTTGGGGCAGCTCTTTGTTTATGAAGCAGATACCTCTCATATCCTTATAGTCATCACCCGAACTCAAAGCGCGTGCCAGTTCGATGACCGGGTATTCCGCCATGCCGTAGACCAGGATGTCGGCCTTTGCATCAAAGAGGATGGAGCGCCTGATACTGTCCGACCAGAAATCATAGTGCGCAATGCGTCGCAGGCTTGCCTCGATGCCACCGAGAACGATTGTGTTCTTTTTTTTAGAGCATTGTCTGATGAGGTTAGCATATACGATAACAGCCCTGTCCGGCCTTTTTGTGTTCATACCTCCAGGTGTATAGTCATCGGATTTCCGTTTTTTCTTTAAAGGGGTGTAATTGGCCACCATGGAGTCTATGCAGCCCCCGGTTATGCCCCAGAACAATACCGGTTCCCCAAGCCTCATGATATTAATCGAAGACGTGGTATCCGGCTGGGAAATGATACCCACGCGGTACCCTGCCTTGAGCAGTGCCTTGCCTATAACCGCAACCCCGATGTGCGGGCTGTCTATGTATGCGTCTCCGGTGACCAGGATGATATCAATTCCATCCCAGCCAAGGGCCTTCATCTCATGAATGGTTGTAGGGAGAAACATATGACTGCGGCATAGGATAACACACTGGCCCTGATTTCTCAAACCAGGTGCGTTTGCGCCCATTCCCCGGTAAGCTGCATTACGACACCTTTGTTTCTATCCATGTGGCCTAGGTGGCCGTTGCCCGGTACAATATGCAGGCTTTTTATACAAGTGAGTGCCTGGAATAACATTTGAGCGCTTTTGACAGGATCCACCTTGTCATCCTCACCATGGATGACAAGTGTCGGGCTTGTAATAAGGTGCACCCGTTTGAGGGTATCCACGATGAGAGAAGGACTTGCTCCCGGGATAGGGAAGGCGGACCACATCTTTAAGACCTTTGGATTCTCCTTCCATCTCCGGTTTACTTCCGGGTCCGATGCGGCCTCTACCTTTTTGAAAGGCCCTATCATGGATATCCTCAGATCGTCTTTTGTGATTACACGTTTTATATGGCCAATTGCACCCAGGAATTTCATGCCCAGATATTCCCCTGGATTCAAGGTATTCCTCACCGTAGCATCCAAGGTTATGATGCAGCGTATCCTTTTATCAACGAGTGCTGCTTCAAGAACGGCAGTTCCTCCAGAAGAGAGGCCGAAGACGCCGATGGAGTTGCCATTGATCCCCTGCGTCTGTTCAAGTAAGTCTATGGCGCGCACGATATCCAAGATCCAGTCTTTCATATTCACGTGAAAACGCTTTCCTCCGCTTGCGCCGTGGCCATGCATGTCTATGGCCAGGGAGGCAATGCCTTTGTTTGCAAGGTATTCGCAGAGTTCAAAGTAGTTTTCCTTGAAGTCCAGGGCACCATGGCAGATGATAAGCGCTGGTAACGGTTTGTCTGTGTTTGGAATGAACAGGGTTCCGGAGATGGTATCAGGGCCTGAAGGGAATGATACATCAGTTCTGCGCACAGTGTTCATCATCAATCACCGGTATAAGGTCAGGCAAGTATTTTTTTGGTCCGCCTGTTTCAACGAGACACTCAGTCTAGACCACGGACTGGCTTGAGTTTACAGCGCTACTCGTGGAATTGATATAATTTCTGATGCCTTCTGCAATAGTCTGGCAGGTCCACAGGCGTTTTTCATCGTTCATTTCAAGCAAGGTAATCCTGAAGCCTTTCCTATCACAGCAGAACCCGGTAAGAGGCACTACACAGATACCTGTAGAGCCCAAGAGATAATAAACGAAGCGTTTGTCAACCTCAACCCCCTTGACCTTGTTCTCAATGAATTCCAATGCCTTTGGGTTAGAGATGGGCAAGGTCTGCCGGTTGTTCAGTACTCCATCCTCAAACAGGACTGACATGTAGAAGGCCCCCTGGGGCTTGTTCACCTTGATCCCTTCGACCTGTGAAAAGATATCCCATGCCTCATTGGCCCTCTTCTCGTACATTAACCTACGCGAAGTGAGATGCCCTTCATAACGAGGGTCGCCCATGACCAGCGGGATGGAATACTGTGGGAGGCTTGTGGAGCATACCTCAAGCATCTTGGCATTGATGAGACTTTTAATATATCGCTTGAAATGCAGTTTGTCCTGGTTGAAAACCTCAATCCATCCGCACCGGGCACCCGGCCAGGGATATTCCTTGGATATGCCCCGAAGGGCAATACCCGGAACGTCCGCAATAACCTCACTCAAATGGGCTGTCTCGGCGCCGCCGTAGACAAGTTTGGTATATGTTTCATCGCAGACCATAAACACCTTATAGCGTCTGGCTATCTCCACCATCTTGTGAAGAAGTTCTCTGGAGTAAACAGCACCCGTGGGATTATCCGGATTAATAATGAGGATGCCTGCGATGGAGTCATTGTATTTGATCTTATTCTCGAGATCAACAAGGTCCGGCATCCAGCGGTTGTTTGGATCGAGCTCGTAGGTGAGGTGCTCATACCCCGAGTGTGCCGCCTCGGCGGAGGAATGTGTGGAATAAGCTGGAGACGGGCCTATCACCCTTGCCTCGCGTTTCAGATATCCGAATATCTTGGCAATGGCGTCACCAATGCCGTCGAAGAATATGATGTCATCCTTGGTAACCTGGTAACCGCCACGGTTGTTTACCGTTTCTGCGAGAAACTGGCGTGACGTCGCAACGCCCTGAGTGGCAACATACCCATAGGTTTTATCCTCAGAGGTCAGCTTGATGATGATATCCTTGATCCACTGGGGGATCTTCTCGCCCTTGGCAATGGGATCGCCGATGTTCTCCCAGGTGATCTCCACCCCAAGCCTCTGGAGGTCTTCGGCTACAGCAACGATCTGCCGTATTTCATAGGTGAGCTGTTCCGCTCCTTCATGTACGATGTTTCTTCTCATAGTCGTCATCTCCCCTTAGACTGAATTTCAGGCTGATAAGCCGATACTAAGGGGCTATCTTTTTGTGGAACATAAACAAAAGAACCGGTAAATGCAATGTGTATCTTTACGTGTAATCCGCCATGAGGGTCTTCCATATAACATATTATAAAGTAGATTTTTCATGAGCGTGTAATAGATGCCAAGATTGGAACTACGTCCATATCATCAGAATCATTATCTTGCGAAGTAGGTGCCTTATCCCAGAGTTCCATCTTGATAAATGCATCTACACAGTCGGGACAGAGCTGGCTGCCGCTCGCCTGCTGGATGATGGCCAGGGCCTGGTCTTTAGGCATACCTGCCCTGTATGGACGGTCGCTCGTAAGCGCATGGTACGTATCTCCAACTGCCGTGATTCTTGCCCAAAGCGGTATGGATGATCCCTGAAGTCCCTCTGGATATCCTTTCCCATCAAAACGTTCATGATGATAGAGAACTATCGGGATGATCGGGGCAAGAGAAGGGACGGGCCTGAGAATCTCCGCACCGATGACAGGGTGTTTTTTAATGATGGAGAACTCTTCATCCGTGAGCTTGCCGGGTTTTAGCAACACACTGTCTATAACACCGATCTTGCCAAGGTCATGAAGTTTGCCTCCAAGCCGGATAAGCTCGATCTCCTCACCACAGATGCCCATCTGAAAAGCAATCTTGGTGGCGATATCGGACACGGCCTCAGAATGGCCCCTGGTATAGGAGTCTCTGGCTTCCAGTGCGTTGCATAGGCTTGTAATACTTGCAAGGATAAGCCTTTGCTCGATTTCGAGGCGCTCCTTTTCCTTTGAGAGGAGTAGGAGCTGGTCAGAAAGCAGTTTTTCAATAGTTATTACAAGCTGTTCAACATTAAACGGTTTCACGAGATAGGAATCAGCTCCGAGCTGGAGCATACGCCTCATAATAGGTCGCTGGTTGTTTGCACTCATAACCACAAATGGTATAGTGGCGAGTACAGGATCGGCATGAACGGCCTGACAGAAGGCTTCTCCATTCATCTCAGGCATGTCGATGTCGCTGAGAATGAGATCGGGTTTGTTGTGACGGAGGAGGTCTAAGGCTACTTTTCCATTTTCCGCCTGGATAATGGTGAACCCTACATCTTTGAGGCTCTTACTGACTAGGGAACGGACCGTAAGAGAATCATCCACGACCAGTATCAGGCGTCCCCGCTGGAAGGTTGCCTTGAGGAGTACGTTCCCGATAGCATCCATAAGGGATTCTTTAGCCTGTGATTTCGGAATACATGCGGTTGCCCCGGCTTGATACCCCTTCTGGATACCGTCTTCGGTACTTAGTGAGTCGAGAATGATAACTGGTATCTGTTGGGTCTTCTGGTTTTTCTTTATCTTACTACACAGCTCGATACCGCCGATCTTGGGAAGGTCGACATCGGCAATTAAAAGGTCGATATCCTCCGATGTTGCATAGTCGAATGCTTGTTCTCCATCATCAGCAAGTGATATGAGCGCACCTGATTTACCGAGTTCTCGTGACAGGAAGCTGCGGACTACTGCGCTTGAATCTGCAATGAGTATATGGATACCCTTCGGTAGGTCAAGGTTGTTCGTCATATCCTCATCTCAAAAA
>CAYMDG010000003.1:39641-42004 GCA_964388905.1 uncultured Bacteriovoracaceae bacterium | reverse complement strand
TGCAAAGGCAGCATAATTAATGCCCCATACAAAGAGTATCTCAAGTATTTTTCCCCTGAGGTAGTTGAAGAACTGATCATATACCTCATCCCAGACCTTGATTGCCAACCCACGCTCTTCTGGCAGATGCCTCTGAATCCAATCCAGGAGCAGCTCTTTGTCTTTAAGAAAAAAGAAAACCAAAAATGGGACAAGTATCAGGTAAATAATTGCCTCAATCATCCCTCGGACTGAAGAGACTGATATCTGGATGATATTTTTTCCAAGACCATTGAATTCTGAGGCGAGTATTGCGATAAGCTGGTTGATCCTTCCTTCAGAGATAACACCAGGAAATTTCTGTGGAAGGAGGAGCAGGTCCGCCTTTATCCTGGATACAATGGTTGGAAGATCTTGTACAAGCTGGCCAATCTGATGGGAGATAAGTGGGAGCAAGATGATGAGCAGATCAAAAAACAGCGCCAGGAAGAGAAGAAAAACGAGGTAGACCCCCGCTTTTCTGCGGACATTGAAACGACCTAACCATTCAATGACGCTGTCCAGCAGCAGGGCGATAAGTATGGATAAAAAGACAGGCATAAGCATCTTGCCGAAAAAATAGATCAGCATAAAGCATAAGAGCAGCATGAAGATGAGGATCATGAACTGTGGGTCAGAAAAATACTGCTTAAGCCATCTACTGAGAACTTGTTTCATTTTACCTCACGTGAACCTGATGAATGACATGCCATGTGTTTTGAGGGCTGCCCATAGGGCATGTTTCGTCATTTGGCCACAGCAACTTAAGAAAGCCCCCTTAATGATGTTATCTAGGATTAGGGAGAAATCTGTTCGTAACTTTGTACTCTTCATGGTGGCTTCAAGAATGTTTTTTGATCTTCAACAACTATAAAATCACTAAGGCGACGAAAGCATACTGCAGAGTATTCAAGCTCAGGAAGGAAGAACTGTTTTCATAGGGCTCGGGGGCAAAGCAGCCCCTCGAGCCCTTTTGCAGGCATATTCAAGACCTATTTGCCGAGCATTTCCTCTTTCAATGATTCCTGGGCAGGTTTGTTGCAGAGCCAGATGCCAAAAAGGGCTTTTTTAAACTCAAGTCCCTGGATCGTAGAGGCCATCTGTCCATTCTTATAGATTTCTACTCCCTTGCCGGGCACATAGACAAAATCATAGACAATGCCGCTGGCAATCTCTTTGAAAACAGCGGTGAAGGCATCAATCTTCGGCTTCATAGGGCCGACATTCCCGCCGGTGGAGTTCTCGAACCCTTCATCGATGGCAGTTTTCATCTTGTCGGCGGTTACTAGCCCGGATGTAACCTGCAGTTTGATTGCCATAGGCTCGTCAGCATCGATGATCTTTTGGGCATCGCTGCTTTTCTGTTTGAGATACAGGGCTGCCACATACACCTTCATCATAAACTTGGTGCGCTTGCCTCCGCCATTAACAACAAGATCCTGTCCCCCTGCCTTGAAAGTGTCAGGCATCTTGACGCCGGCCACATCGATGGCAAACGCCGATGTGGATAAAAATAGTATTGCGAACAGTATGACAAAAATTCTTCTTAGAACCATATTACCCTCCTCTTTATATTGGGATTACCGCTTACCGGATAAGCGTCAACGTAGAACCCATGCAGATATCTGAGTATATTAAACTCAATACCCATACTGCATGTATTATTAATACTCCGATACCGCAATTATTATCAAGCAGGAAACACATGCCCCCATGTTGAACAGCATTTGTTACTATTGTTCACCCACACCAACAAGGAACGAAGTTTAAAAACAAGGCAATTTTAAGGGAGGTCCAATCTGGGAGGAATCCTTTACTCCGAGTGCCTTGTATATCCCCAGGGTCGCACGTGCGTTGTTGAGCGTGTAGAAATGAACGCCACTGACTTTGTTGTCGATTAGGTCACGAACTTGATTGGTTGCCCATTCGATACCAATTTTTTCGATAACGCCTGTGGATTCGGCCTGGTTGACAGCCTTCATTAGCCTTGCAGGGAAACGTGCCCCTGCTGCCAGCTCAGCCATCCGGATCATGCCGTTTTTTGTGATTATGGGCATGATGCCGGCAATGATCGGGATGTTAATACCTGCGATTTCACATCGTTCACAAAAATCATAAAAATCCCTGTTATCGAAAAAAAGCTGGGTTATGATGTAGTCAGCGCCGGAATCTACCTTGGCCTTGAGGTAATCGATCTCCTTGAGCCTATTGGGGGTTTCGGGGTGGCCCTCAGGGAAGCCTGCAACCCCAATGCCCGTATCAGGAAAATGTTTCTTGATGAATGTTACGAGCTCGGATGCATGGGTGAAGCCGTTAGATGGTGCAGACCAGCCGAAGTGTCCTGC
>CAYMDG010000003.1:26413-39541 GCA_964388905.1 uncultured Bacteriovoracaceae bacterium | reverse complement strand
GGTGCCGTGTTATTCAGGATATTTTTTACGAGCATAATTCACCTTTGGCATTGGCCTCCAAGTCAACAAAACCAAGGTGGTCATTAGTATCCGTGAGGATTGTTTGACTGCCATCTCCACGTGTCTGTGCACATTTCTTCAATCCCTCGCTTGGCAGCCCAGCCCAGTTCGCTATTCGCCTTGGATGGGTCTGCATAGCAGACCGCGATGTCTCCATCTCTCCTGCCTGCGATTTGAAAGCGAATTTTTCTGCTGCAGGCCTTCTCAAAGGCACTTACTACCTCTAAAACACTATACCCGCGACCCGTACCGAGATTGTAAGTGATAACACCATTTCCTGCCAGGAGCCGGTCAAGGGCATAAAGATGGCCTTGTGCCAGGTCAACAACATGGATGTAATCCCTAAGACCTGTACCGTCAGGCGTAGGGTAATCATTCCCAAAGACCTTCAACTCTTCTAGTCTCCCCACCGCCACTTGCGCGATATAAGGGACCAGGTTGTTCGGTATGCCGTCCGGGTCTTCGCCGATACGACCGCTTTCATGCGCCCCTATTGGATTGAAGTATCGTAGGAGGGCTATATTCCAGGATGGGTCTGACACAAAGAGATCCTTGAGAATTTCTTCGATCATCAACTTGGTCCGTCCATAGGGATTTGTTGGTCCAAGCGGGAAGTCTTCCCGGATGGGAACGGCAGCCGGGTCGCCATATACCGTAGCAGACGAGCTGAACACGATATTCTTTACGGAGTGTTCAGCCATAACCTCACAGAGGATGAGGGTACCTGTAATGTTGTTGTGGTAATACTTCAGTGGGATTTGGACTGATTCACCCACTGCCTTAAGCCCTGCGAAGTGAATTACCGAATCGATGTGATGACGGGCGAATATGTCCATGAGTGCCTGTCTGTCAAGGAGATCAACTTGATTAAATATAAGAGGTTTCCCCGTGATTTCTTGCACTCGCTTGAGGGATTCCTCTTTGGAGTTTATGAGGTTGTCTACGACAACGACTTCATGGCCTGCTTCTAAGAGTTCAAGGCAGGTATGACTTCCGATGTATCCGGCTCCGCCTGTTACAAGTATCTTCATCGGGTTCTCCCAAGTGGAAAAGGAATCTTATTGGACCCTTGTTTGGGCTTGTTGTGAGGGGTTCGACTTGTTCTTGATTACGAGATAATCCACTAGAATATTGCCGCTTTCAACAAGCTCGGCATCATCCTTTGCAGGCTTGGTCCGCTGAGATTCTTCTTTGTCATCATTCAATTGATTTATATTAGTTATAAGTTTTTGTCCCTTCGCCTTTCTGAGATTGTTTTCTAGAGTTATCCTTTGTGTTTCATTTATTCTCTTTTCCTGAAGTCTTGTGGAAAGCCTCAGGGAGATCTTCTTTTTGTCGCGCGCAGCTTTCAGGTATTTCATCATACCGAGCGTATAGGTATAGTCTGGGTCATTTTGTATGCGAGCAGTATGCATGGAACGAAGCTGCGCCTTAAAAGGGGAGATGTCCCCAAAAACGTAGTGAGGTACGGCGCTGATGGCATCCCATGGCATGGCATCCTTGAGTGAGCTTTCGCCTATAGAGTCTTTATCGAAAAGATTTGGATAATATAGATCCGGTATTACACCGCGGTGTTGAGTGCTCTCCCCTGAAATCCGGTAGAATTTAGCTGTGGTCACCTTGAGCTGTCCGCGAGAGAGATTGAGCAGTGTTTGAACCGTTCCTTTGCCAAAGGTGTTATCTCCCACAATGATCCCACGGCCATAATCCTGGATTGCCCCGGCAAATATCTCGGATGCGGATGCGCTCAAACGGCTTACGATTACCGTCAAGGGGCCTGAATAGAAGGTCTTTGGATCACGGTCATAGAGGGTCTCAGTTACACCATCAGCTGTTCTAATCAGAACAGTAGGACCGCGTTTAATAAACAAACCTGTTAACGTGTTGGCCTCATGCAGCGATCCTCCACCATTATCTCTCAGGTCGATGACAACGCCATTCACATGCAGCGCTTCAAGCTCGCCCAATATACGTTTTACATCCCGTGTAGTGCTTTTGTAGTCCTCGCTATCGGATTGCATTGCCCTGATATCGAGGTAGAAGGTGGGTATATGGATAATACCGACTTTATAGGTATGGCCGCCTCTGTTGATATCGATTACATCCTTGCTGGCAGCCTGATCTTCAAGCTGTACCGTGCCCCGCATGAGCCTTACGATCTTGGTTTGATGGTCATCACTTGCATCGGCTGGAATAATTTTAAGGCGAACCATGGTGTTTTTCGGGCCACGGATGAGATCAACGACTTCATCAAGGCGCCATCCGACTACATCTGTGATTTCTCCCTCCGGGCCCTGGCCCACCCCTGTTATTTTATCATTAGGTTTGAGTTGTTTTGATTTGTCGGCAGGCCCGGCTGTAATGAGCCGCACTACCTTAGTGTGTTCATTCTCCGAGGTGAGCATGGCTCCGATCCCTTCAAGGGATAGGCTCATATTTATATTGAAGTTCTCGGATGATCTCGGGGAGAAATACGAAGTATGAGGGTCATAGCTTGTGGCTAACGAGTTCATGAATATTTGGAATACGTCTTCGCTCGTGTTTTGGCGGATACGTTTGAGTTGGCTCCAGTAGCGTTTCGACAGGGTGGTGATGATCTCGGGCATGGGCTTGCCTTCAAGCTTCATCGTTATAATGTCATTCTTGAGAGCCTTGATCCAAAGGCCTTCGAGTTCGGAGCGAGAGGCAGGCCAGGCTGCATTATCCCGATCTGTTTCTAAATAGTCTGTCTTTTCAAGGTTTATATCCTTGAGCCCGCCTTCTATCCGGCTGATAATCAAGACAAGCCTTTGCGCGATCCTTTCATCGTATCTGTTGAAGATCGTAAAGGCAGGCGTTAAATCGCCCTTAAGGAGACCATCATCCAGCCGGTAGCGAAAAGGTTCGAATTCTTTGATATCAGATGCAAGGAAATACATATGTGAAGGATCTATATCCGACAGATATCGGTCAAAGACCTTGCTGGAGAGTGCATCGTCAATGGCGACCTTTTTATAGTGATTCTTTTTGAGCTCCCTGATTATCTCGGTGGTAACCCGCTGGTACTCTTTTAAGGGTGTAATCTCTTTTATATAGTCGGAGGGTTGAAGGGAATCTGATGCCAGGGGTTCGTTGCCGGCGAGAAATATCGAGATACATCCTGTGACCAAAACTATATATATGATTTTTGATTTTGTGCTCATGTGAGTTTAGCCAGTGAGTGCATAGTGTGTGCGCTTATATAGCAACTCTATCGGCAAAAAACAATGACAGGATAAACTCAGGCACTGGGAAGAAGAATTTATATTCATAGGAAAAGGTCGTCTTGATGCCAGGGATGCCCTGGAACAGCCAAAGAAAAGAAGCAGCAGGTCTTAGTCCTTTGCGAATCGCCTAAGAAGGTTATCTGTTATGCCTTTTAGAACAGGCACTTTCCGGAAGAAGGTTGGGATCTTGAATTTAACCTCAATAACTGGCATGTTATCTTCTCCAGTCCGGTCATGAGCTGAAATATTTTTGTCGGGTGTTGAGCTGAAAGAAACGTTTACCTGGAGCCTCTTTGTGTTGACGGATCCATGGTTATTCAACGGCGAGATCGAAGATGTGCTTGTAGGTTTTTGCTCATGGTTGACGTTCATTCCATGGACTTGCTCAATATGGTCAACGATCTCAAAGGCTTTGATCATTTGATTGTTTCTGGCAGAGTCCCCAAGAGTCATATCCGATTCTTTGCTCAATCCCATGTCCTGGTTTGATGCGAGAAGATTGTCAGGTATTTCTTTATCTATATTCTTGTTTTCACTACGCCTTTTTCTATTTTTTGGCAAAGACATATTCATTCTCCATCAAGGTGGTAATGGTTTTGGCAATCTCTTCCATGTCATGGATTGCCATGAGGGTCTGCTTGTAATGTCTTTTATTTGTGCTGACTGACAGGGAATATTCACCCAAGGTGTTACCTTCACGATTGAAGTTCTCATAAACGGTTCTATCCGGATAGGCTATGCTCAGACAGCTCACGTTTGGAGGAAGGATAGCACCGAAATAATCCGCTATAGTTTTCGTGTTGGCCTTGGGGTGGGTAAAGGACGGGAGCACAAAAAAATTACCCTTCCTTTTGGGATCGACCTTGATGACCTCCTTGATAATTGGGTAGAGATTATCCGTGAAGGCAGCCTCATCGTTGGTAGAGGTTCTCATGGGTATGACAACCAAATCGGATACGGCACAGGCAAAACGAGTATGGAGCTTGCCTGTACTCTCGCCGGGTATGTCCATGACAATGAGATCGTTGTGGGCTGAAATGGATTTGATCCCGTCTGCAAAGACCTCTTTCTGTGTGCTGGATATGTGATGGAATGACACGTTGAGAGTCTTTTTGCCGAGTTCTGTGCGCTCATCCCACCATGCCCGCAGTGTTCCCTGTGGGTCCAGTTCTACGAGGGCAATGGACTGGAATAATTCACTAATGTGTTTTGAGAAAGCAATATTCAATGCCAGTGTGCTTTTGCCGGTTCCGCCCTTGGTCTGGACAAAGCTGATGATCATGTTCTCCCCTGCAAGATGATCTTATTGCACTATACAATAATGTTCGCTCGAACGATACGAGATAGACACCATGGGTGTCAAGGAACAATAAGCAGGGAACATAAGGATGATGTAGGCCTTTGTTAAGTGTTTATCTGCATACGGTTTCGATCCAGGTTAAGTATTTTTCAAGCCCCTTGGCTGCCGGGACCATTAAAATTTCGGGCACTTCATAAGGGTGATTTTTTGAGATGAAATCCTCGATACTGTTATAGAGGGAACTCTTTGTCTTGATGAGGAGTAGCCGTTCCTCTTCTTTGCAGATCTCCCCCTTCCATTCGTAAAAGCTCCTTGTAGGCATTATCTGGACACATGCAGCGAGTCTGTTTTCAATTAGGGATCGGGAGAGCATCTCTGCATGCATATCGTTCGGACATGAGCAGAAAACAATGCAGTATCCTTGCGTATCAGGCATCATCAGCTTGTCCTCCTGAAAGTAATTATTCTGGAACAATCTTTAGATGTCAAGCAGGTGTATCCGGGAGTTGGGCGACCTTTGCCGGCTATTAACTGTCTTGCCCCAAGTTCCAGCCTTAGATTTAGATGAATGGTATTTATTTCTGGGCTAGCCATGTCAAAAGAACTCTTGATTCATTTGTCAGATAATTGAATACTATGCTGCATAAGATGAATTATTAACCAAGAGGAGGGGGATTAAGATGTCGAGCTTGATTTTGGATGAACGGGATCAACAGTTTGTTCTCTATGAGATGCTTGGGGTGGAGAAGGTATGTGAACAAACGAAGTATGCGGATTTCTCCAAAGAGACCTTTAACATGATTCTCACTGAGGCACAGAAGATCGCAGAGGAAGAGATCCTTCCCACACTTGCGGAGGGTGACAAGGAAGGATGCAAGCTCATTGACGGTAAGGTGCATGTGCCCCAATGCTTCCATCGGGCATATAAGCTCTTTTGTGAAGGTGGTTGGCTTGGTATGTCTTTTCCCCCTGAAGAGGGAGGGCAGGGTATACCTGAGAGTGTGAAATATGCAGCTATCGAATGGTTTTACCATAATTTCGCCTTCATTGCCTATCCTTTTGCAACTGAAGGGGCAGCTCACCTTATCCTGACATATGGAACCGAGGTGCAGAAAAAGAAGTACATGGAGAAGATGGTCCAGGGTGTCTGGGGTGGAACTATGGCGCTCACAGAGCCGGGTGCAGGTACTGACGTGGGGAACCTGAGCACCAAGGCGATCCGTCAGCCCGATGGAACCTTCAAACTTCAGGGCACAAAGATATTCATCACCGGTGGAGACCAGGACTTGGTGGAGAACGTTATCCATCCGGTTCTTGCAAGGATCGAGGGTGATCCGGCAGGCACAAAGGGCATTTCGATATTCATTGTCCCCAAGTATCTCGTCAACGATGATGGCACGCTAGGCAAACGCAATGATTATGAGATCGCCAAGATCGAAGAGAAGATGGGTATCCACGGCAGCGCGACATGCCTGATCAATTTCGGTGACAACAGCAATTGCTATGCCGAGCTTTTGGGCCAGGAGCGCGAGGGCATGAAGATCATGTTCCAGATGATGAACGAGGCCAGGCTTGCCGTCGGCATGCAGGGCCTCTGCAGTGCTTCAATCGCATATCTTCATGCGCTCCAGTATACCAAACAGAGGCTCCAGGGGTCATCCCTCATGGAAATGAAGAACCCTGAAGCTCCGCGTGTGCCTATTATACAACACCCGGATGTGAGAAGGATGCTCTTGTGGATGAAGTCCAACGTGGACAGCCTGCGGGCCATAGCTTACTTTACGGCATACTGTTTCGACATGCATAAGATTGCATCAGATGATGCGGAAAAGGACAAATGGCTCGGGTATGCTGAGATCCTTACCCCTATCGTAAAGGCCTACTGTTCAGACATCGGGTTCAGGGTTACGGAGACGGCTATGCAGTGCTACGGCGGATATGGCTTCTGCAGCGAATACCCGGTGGAGCAGTTCATGAGGGACGAAAAGATTGCATCCATCTATGAGGGGGCGAACGGTATCCAGGCCCTGGACCTCATCGGAAGGAAGCTGGGCATGAAGAAGGGCGCCTATTTCATGAATATACTGAGTCTCATGGGTTCTACCGTGACGAAATATAAAGACGTAGGAGGCTTGAAGGATCTTGCCGACAGTGTTCAGGCAAGCGTGGATGCCCTTGCTGATATGGGTCTTTATCTGGCGAATTGTGGGAAGGCAGGAAAGTTCTTCGTGCCCATCAGCAGCGCCTACCCCTTCCTCATGATGATGGGCAAGGTTGTATCTGGCTGGTTCCTCTTCTGGCAAGCGGGTGTTGCCAAGCAAAAGCTCGATGGGCTTGCCAGGCAGAACGGCATTGATCCTGCGGATAAAACGGCTCTAGCCGGGTTGGCAAAATCCAGCAAGGATGCCGCGTTCTACATGGGTAAAGTTGCCGGCGCCCAGTATTTCATTAAAAATGTGATCCCTGAGGTGGATGCCGCTGTGAAGGCGATCAAGAATGAGGACATGTCCATCATCGAGATACCGGAAGAAAGTTTTGCCTCGTAGCAACATCCGGGTGCAAGGGGTTTTATGCCCTTGCACCCGCTATCCTTTTGTTATCTATGATTGAAAATAACATGCATTATGCCCCAATTTAGTTTATTATAAGAATCCTTCTCAAATGCTCCAAGTTCCCATGGGTTCCGTGAGAGGAGAAATAGTGATTTCAGAACCTCACCGTGTGGAGGGGGTACATATGAAAAAGCTTTTTTATCCGGAATCAATAGCGATCATCGGACTTTCTTCAAAATCCAGCAATATTCCCAGGATGACCCTGGAAAACTTGCTCCGCTGGGGATACCGAGGCAGGATCTTCGGGATTAATCCCAAAGGCGAGGACATTCATGTCGACGGCATAAAGATATACCGCAGTCTTGCGGACCTTCCAGAAGTGCCGGACATGGCATACTGTCTTATCCCTGCCAGGTTTGTACCCGATGTGGTTGAGCAATGCGGAAAGTTCGGCATCAAACGGATGGCGATCTCAAGCGGAGGTTTTTCAGAGTTCAGCGAAGAGGGGAGAAAGCTTTCAGAAAAGACCCTCGGGGCAGCCCGGAAATGGGGGATCAGGTTCGTCGGGCCCAATGGGGTAACGGTTGCCAACACGGCCAATGGCCTGTGTCTGCCTTTCGTTCCTCTCCACAAGGCGCCTGTGGGCGGCATGTCGGTGATAGCCCAGAGCGGAGGGGTTGCCCTCATGATGTTCAACTTCCTTGTAGACGAGAATATCGGGATGGCCAAGTTTGCGAGCATCGGGAACAAGCTCGATCTTGACGAAGTAGACTTCCTTGAATACTTCATTTCCGATCCGGATACGAAGATCATCTGCCTGTATCTGGAGAGCATCGAAAGGGGGCAGAGGTTCATTGAGATTGCCATGCAGAGCCCCAAACCCATTGTTGTCCTGAAATCAAATACGACGAGCGCAGGGAGAAAGGCTGCCATGAGCCATACCGCTGCGCTCAGCAATGATGATGCAATCCTTGATACGGCCTTTGAGCGTGCTGGTGTGATACGTATCCACGACTACCATGATTTCTTTGCTACGGTAAAGGCATTCGAACTCCCTCCCATGAAGGGAAGGAGGGTCATGGTGATGAGTCCTGCAGGAGGATTTTCCGTCATAACTACGGACCTTTGTGAGAAGGCGGGCTTTACCTTTGCAGACCCTGGTCAGGATTTCTATGAAAGCTTGCAGAAGTTTTCCAATGCCGGCGTCATAAAGTTCTCAAACCCGCTGGATATGGGAGATATCTACGATCCGCAGCTTTCAGCCCATGTGATCTATTCAGTAATGCACAGCGATCAGGTGGATGGTGTGCTCTTTGTTGGCCAACGTCCCCAGATGCCGGCCGGGGAAAATGTCTTTTACCGTATGTTCCTCACCGATATGTCGAAAGAGGCCTGGGGCACGATTCTCTCGTCGGGAAAACCTCTCGGGATATGCCTTTTCGGCCCATCCAGGATGATCCTTCAGACAAAACGGACAGTTAATTTCCCGGTTTTCAACAGTGCTGAGGAGATGGTCCGGGTCATGGCCATGCAGATGAAATTCCATGAGCACAAGTTACAACCTGCTTTCAAAACCGAGATGTCGGGAGGGGTCCGCTTGCGTAAGGCCGACTCATGGATACATGACAAGTCCGGTGACTTAGGAGAAGAAACCCTAGAGCTATTGGAAACATTCGGGGTGTCTATTGCAAAAAGCATGGTGACGCAAGATGCGGATCAGGCTGCAAAATATGCTCAGAAGATAGGATTTCCTGTCGTGATGAAAATAGTCTCTCCAGACGCGCTCCACAAGTCCGATGCAGGTGGTGTAGAGCTCAATGTTCGGGATGTGAGCCAGGTAAGGCAGTCATGGAAGGAACTCAGAGATAATCTCTTTGCTTACAAGAAGGATGCACGATTCAAGGGTGTAAGGATAGGACCAATGGCCATGAATGGATGCGACATGTTCATCGGTGCGAAGCATGATGCCTCATTCGGGCCGGTAGTGTTCTTCGGTATGGGTGGTGTGTATATCGAGATCTTAAAAGATGTTGCGTCTGTATTGTGCCCAACAATGCCACAGGAGGTAATGAAAAAATTGGAAAGATTGAAATCATTCGCTCTGCTCAAGGGGTACCGGGGACAAGATCCTTATGATATCGATGCGTTTGTTGATAGCGTGGTGAAGGTATCCCACCTTATGAGCAGATACCCCCGGATAGAGGAGCTCGATGTCAATCCGGTCAGGGTCTTTTCTCGCGACAAAGGTCTCCTTGCGCTGGATGCACGAATGCGGGTCAGAAAGCTGGATAGATAAACGGATCATTCAGGGCTGAGGGGTATAGTATAGACCTTAAAAGAAAGGTTGCGCCTCGATTCCCAAGCAGGTCAGCTCAGAATGTAGGCGCAACCTTTATAGATTTATCAGCAGTCTGATCAATTCGAGTATTTCTGGGCGTACTGTTCCACCATCTTAAATTTCTGCACCTTTCCGCTAGCGGTCATGGGTACTGATTCCACAAATTCCCAATATCTTGGTATTTTATGACGGGCTATCTTCCCCTGACAGAAGGAGATGAATTCATTGTCAGTTGCATTCTCTCCTGGTTTTAACATAATAGCAGCAAGGACCTGCTCGCCATATTTTTTATCAGGGATGCCGACTACATAGACATCCATTACCTTTGTGTTTTTCCGGAGATACTCCTCGATCTCTCTGGGGTATATATTTTCACCGCCACGGATGATCATCTCCTTGATCCTGCCAGTGACTTTGTAATAACCATGTTCATCAACAGTGCCCAGGTCGCCGGTATGGAGCCACCCATCCTTGTCAATAGCGTAGGCTGTTTCATCTTGCATTTTATAGTAACCCTTCATGACACATGCGCTCCTGGTGACGATTTCACCCTGAACATCGGGGGGAAGATCCTCTCCTGTTGCAGGGTCTATGATTTTACCCTCTATGTCAGGCAGCAGTCTCCCAACAGTTGCTACCCTCAAGTCAATAGGATCATCTCTCCTTGTCATGGTCATCACAGGAGAGGATTCTGTCTGACCGAAAGCGATCACGACTTCAGGGCAATGCATTATCTCGATCACCTGATTCATCGTATCAATCGGGCAGGGCGCCCCGGCCATGATGCCTGTCCTGAGGGATTTCATTGAATGCTTGCTGAACTCCGCATGACCAAGGATGGCGATGAACATGGTTGGGACGCCGTTTATTGCGGTGCACTTTTCCTGCTCGATGTATTTCATTGCTTTTGCAGGATCAAAATACTCAACGAGAACCATGGCTGAGCCGTGTACCATACAGTTAAGCGAGCTCATGACGCATCCGAAGCAATGGAAGAGGGGGACTTGTATAAGCAACCGGTCTTTTTCGGTCATGCCCATGACATCACCGACCATCCGTGCATTATTGATGATATTGTAGTGTGTGAGCATGACACCTTTAGGGAAGCCGGTTGTGCCGGATGTATACTGCATGTTCACAACATCATTGAATTGAACCATGTTTTCGCGTGTTTCTAGCTGTTCATCAGATATGTCCTTGCCCATGGCAAAAATCTGATCAAAAGAAAACATCCCAGGGGTCTCTTTCCTGTTACCGATATAAATCACATTCTTGAGATCCGGCAATTTCGGTGCGTCCAGTTTTCCTGGTGTAGCAGTATCCAACTCAGGGATAACCTCTTGGGTGGTTTTGTAGAAATTAGTATCCCTGTATTCTTCCATAAGAACCAAGGTAGTGGAATCGGATTGGTTGAGGATATATTCGAGCTCATTGGATTTATAATTTGTGTTCACGGTCACCAGCACTGCACCTATCATCCCAAGTCCGAACTGCATGTAGACCCATTCGGGTATATTTGTTGTCCACACCGAGACGTGATCACCATTTTGTATACCCAGCGCCATGAATCCTTTTGCGACCCCTATAGTTTTTTCAAGCAATTCCTGATAACTCAGCCTGAGGTTGATATCCGGATATATGAGGGCGTCGTTGTCCGGAAATTTTAATGCAGTCTCTCTGATGAGTTTACCCATGGTGATCTCTCGGAAGGCTGTCATAGCTGTTATTCTCCTTTGCTAATTAGTCTTATCTCTTTTATCTAATCTGACCAGCTTGATAAGATGAATAAATACAAAGAGATAAAATTGATCAACGTATCAATCTTGCATGAGTATAAGTAATCCTGATCCGCATGTCAATATGATTCTCGCTATGCTGAATCCATTCGTACATAAATGGAAATTTTATCAGCCTCCCTAGAAAAATGTTGGAATGAATCCCTATAGAAAAGAAAGGAAAAGAAAGGGGGGGAGTATCGGTTGATAGGTTTGTTTATATACGTCCTGAAGCGTATGAGGGAAAGAAAATGGATAATGATAGTTTCATTGTAATCTGCCCCAAGTGCGGTGCAAAAAATAGGATACCCAGGAGCCACGTTAATAAAAAGGCCTTTTGCGGTAAGTGCCATGTGCCTATAGATGCAGCAACCGCTCCAGTACATCCTACCACAGCGAGCGATGCAAACTTCAGCGATGAAGTCCTCAATTACCCGGGGGTGGTTCTAGTCGATTTCTGGGCTCCATGGTGCGGGCCGTGTAAGATGGTTTCACCTATACTTGATAATCTCGCTATAAAATATATCGGCAAGCTTAAAGTTGTGAAGGTAAATGTTGATGAAAATCCTGTTTCAGCATCACGCTATGGTATTCGGTCCATCCCGAGTCTCATTCTTTTTAAGAAAGGCAATGCCATAGAAACCATTATGGGTGCCCAACCGCAAGAAGAGATAGAGAAGCACTTGGCGGGAATGCTCTCTTAAGAGTTATTGATTAGGCTTCATTAAGGATCTTTTCTCAGATATGTTTCTATGTCTGATTGATTCCATACTTGCTTTGGCATAAAAAATCTTATAAAATTAAGACTGTTAAAAATAACATCGTTTATCGATATCTCCATCTTTCGAAGTGTGGAAATCAAGAAATTAGCGGACTCCCTGGTAGTATCTTAAGAAGGAGGGATTATGGATCAAGGTTATATGGGGAAGATCTTGATGGTGGATCTTACGACAAGAGAGATCAAAGAAGAGGTCGTACCTGATGAAGTCTATGAGAGATACCTGTCAGGGTCGGGCCTTGCCGCCCATCTCTTGTACAATAGAATACCGGCAGGTGCCGATCCCCTAGGGCCGGACAATATCCTCGGGTTCGTATCAGGCCTCCTTACAGGGACTGGCAGCCTGTTTTCAGGCAGATGGATGGTTGTGGGCAAATCGCCGCTCACCGGCGGATGGGGAGATGCAAACTGCGGAGGGTCATTTTCTCCGGCCATTAAACGATGCGGGTACGACGGGATTTTTTTTAAGGGTATCAGCGAAAAACCCGTGCTGCTATTAGTGAGAAACGGCAAGGCAGAGCTGAGGGATGCAACCGGGTTATGGGGCAAAGACACCGTAGACACTGAGGAGGCACTGAAAAATGAGTTTGGTGTCGGCGCAAGGATAGCAACGATAGGACCTGCAGGTGAAAGACTCTCTCTCATCTCGGGGATAAGCAATGACAAGGGAAGACTTGCGGCACGCTCAGGCCTAGGTGCTGTAATGGGCTCCAAAAAACTCAAGGCTGTTGTCCTCGACGGCAAGAAACGTATAAGGTCTTTTAACCTAAATGAAGTCAAGAGGTTGAGCAAGACCTGTAACAAGTGGGTGCAGTTTCAGCTTCCCTTAGGTCCAGGCACAGGTATGGGTTTGTTGGGCATCCTGCTGAGAATATTGCCTACGGCCATGGCCATGGACGGGATGATATACAAGATGATCCTGAAACAGTGGGGGACAGGAGGCCTGAACCAGATGTCAGTGGAATGGGGGGATTCTCCCATAAAGAACTGGAAAGGCAGCAATGAGGACTGGCCAATGAATAAATCCAAATCGGCCAATCCTGACCGAATCAAAAAACAAGAAAAGATCAAGTACCACTG
>CAYMDG010000003.1:7832-26313 GCA_964388905.1 uncultured Bacteriovoracaceae bacterium | reverse complement strand
CAGGAGCCGGCTATGCATGACGGCAGGATGGACCCCGGCTTTGCATTGGCGTATTCAGTTGAGCCGACCCCAGGGCGGCACACCATTGGCGCCTATCTCTACTATGAGATGTTCCAGCTGTGGAAGAAGGTGAAAGGCCTGCCACGGAAATGGCCCTTTGAGATTTATTTAAAAAACACCAGATATAAGGCAAGTGAAAAGCAGGCACAGGAATCTGCTGCCTGCAGTAAGTATATGTGTGTGGTCAACGGGGCAGGGATCTGTATGTTCGGGGCCTTCATCGGCATCAAGAGGACACCGACCTTTGACTGGCTGAATGCCGTGACAGGCTGGAGAAAGACACCCGAAGAGTACATGGAGATCGGGGAGCGTATTCAGACCCTGAAACAGGCTTTCAATGTCAAACATGGTATCGAACCGAAATCAAACAAACTGAGTGACCGAGCAATAGGAAGGGCTCCCCTCACCCATGGCGCCAACAAGGGCAGGACCGTTCAGATCGAGAAGATGATGAGCGATTACTGGGCCCAGTTCGGGTGGGACACAGAAACGGGAAAGCCGACATCCCAGTGTCTGAGCAGGCTTGGTATTGAGATCAGCTGAGAAAGGTGGAGGAAGAATATGCCGTTTACGATCACACAATCGTGCGTAGGTTGTCAGGCATGTAAGAAGGTGTGCCCTGTCACGGCCATTACCGGTGAGCAAAAAGAGGTCCACATCATCGACCCTTTGATATGCATTGAGTGCGGGGCATGCGGTCGGATATGCCCGCATGCCTCGGTTCTTGATCAGTTCGGTAATCTTTGCGCCTTGGTAAAGCGTACCCATTGGAAAAAACCCCGGATAAACGTGAAGCAATGTATGTCATGCAATATGTGCATCGAGACATGCCCGGTAAATTGCCTAGCCCTCTCTATCCCCCACGACTCGGGGGATCTTCATGGATATCCTTACCTTAAGGAAGGAAAGGCTTGTATCGGATGTGGTTTCTGTGCGTTGGAATGTCCTGTGGATGCCATTGACATGGTATCGTCTGTTGCTTAAGGCCACTGGGCGAGGCAATCTTTAGAAGTGCAGGATAGCATTTATTCCGTATTTTTGCGGTTCGGTTAAGAAAGAGTAAAAACTTGGCTCGTTAAAACCCTTGATCTCGAAGCCTTGAAGGCCCGGAAAAATCAGCATTCCTCAAAGGCTGCGAGATCAAGGGTTTTAACGAGCCTATTTAAAACAATTCCATGGCTACTATGAGTTTTATTCTTAAGGCCGCCTGAAGGGCATAGAATATTTATAGTTCCATTCAATCGCAAAATCAGGGTTTGTTGTCTTAGAACATGATGGCGGTTAGAATGTAATCTGCAATCAGGATGCTCACGGAAGAGAGTACTACTGATTGAGTAGCGGCCTGCCCAACGCCTTCCGCGCCCCCGCTTGTGCTGTATCCCTTGTAGCAACCGACTATTGCCAATATTGCCCCGAAGAAGGCACTCTTGATCAATCCGGAAAACAGATCCGTATACCCGACATACTCGATAATGCGGGCCATGAATACCCCTTTGTCGATATCAAGTACCAGTGTTCCTACAAGGTATGACCCGATCATCCCTATACTATCGAAGACGAGGGTGAGCATGGGCATCATAATAATAGTAGCGACAATCCGCGGAATGATAAGGTATTGAAAAGGATTAACGCCCATGACAACCAGCGCATCGATTTGCTGTGTTACACGCATTATTCCGATCTCTGCAGTCATTGCCGACCCGGCCCGGGCTGTCACCATTAAAGCCGCAAGCACAGGTCCGAGTTCTCTAAGAAGGCCCAGGGCGGTTGTAGATCCGACAAGAGACTCCGCCCCGAAGAGGCTGAACCCATGATACGTCTGCAATGCGCTCACCATGCCGGAAAATATTCCTGTGAGCATTACCACGGGGGTTGAGCGAATGCCGATAAACTCCATTTGTTTAAAGAGTTGCTTGATAAACAGGGGTGGTCTTACAAGATGTGTTATTGCCTGGAAGAAGAAGAGGAAAAAGGCACCCAGCTCTTCTACAAAGGAGATTGTAATCCTGCCGATAAATTCTAAGATATTCATGTATTCCTGTGGTTGGATATTACTCTGGCCACAATCTCCTTCCAGCCTGAATACATTTTTTCCCTGGTGTTTCCATCGATTTTTGGTACAAAGATGCGATCAGATCCCCTTAAAGACCTGATTTCATCTCCTGGATTCCAGAAGCCCGTTGCTATGCCTGCAAGATAAGCTGCCCCCATACCTGTTGACTCAATATGATTGGATCTGTCTACTGGAAAACCCAGAATATCGGATTGGAACTGCATCAGGAAATCGTTTCTGCATGCCCCACCATCTACTTTCATGTCGGAGAATTTTGTGCATGTGCACTGTTCGAACGCGCTGATGAGATCTTTTACCTGATAGGCTATGCCCTCAAGTGCCGCACGTACAATATGTGCCTTGGTGGCGCTCCTGGTGATCCCCATGATGGCACCCCGTGCATACATATCCCAGTAGGGTGCACCTAACCCGGCAAAGGCAGGCACCATGTAGACCCCGTGAGAATCGCCCACGCTCTCTGCAATCTCCTGGCATTGTGCAGTATCGGCAATCAGTCCAAGCCCGTCACGTAACCACTGTACCACAGCCCCGGCGATGAACACTGATCCTTCTAGAGCATAACAGGGTTTTCCTGTGTCATCGCACGCCAGTGTAAGGATGAGGCCGTTTTTTGGTTCAATCTTTTGAGTTCCGACATTGAGGAGGAGAAAACAGCCAGTTCCGTAGGTGTTCTTTGCCTGCCCTGCATTGAAACATCCCTGGCCGAACAGTGCAGCTTGCTGATCGCCTGCAATGCCCGCAATGGGTATAGCAGCTCCCGTGACATCAGGATCGGACTTGCCGATGATTTCTGCTGATGACACAACGCGAGGAAGCATAGCGTGGGGAATATCGAGAATTTCTAAGAGTTGATCATCCCAAGATCTTTCGTGGATATTGAACATCAATGTCCTGGATGCATTGGTGTAGTCTGTTGCATGGAGTCTGCCCTTGGTGAGCTTGGCTATAAGCCAGGTATCAATAGTACCAAAGGCTATCTCACCGGACTTTGCGCGGGACCTTAAGCCCGGGATCGTGTCAAGGAGCCATTTGACCTTGGTGCCTGAAAAATATGCATCAAGCACGAGGCCTGTCTTTTCCTGGAATAGTCTCTCATTCCCGTCATGTTTTAATGCTTCACAGATCTGTGCCGATCTCCTGCATTGCCAGACAATGGCATTATGAACGGGCTTTAATGTGTTTCTGTCCCATAAAACGGTTGTCTCCCTCTGATTTGTAATCCCGATGGATACGATCTCTTCGGGCTTGACATATGCAGCATCAAAGGCCTTTCTCATTACGTTCAAGGTTGTATCCCAAATAACCTCAGGATCATGCTCAACCCAGCCTGGCTGGGGAAAGATCTGGGGAAATTCAGAGTAAGCCGATCCTACCACCTGACCCTTGTGGTTGAGGATCATAACCCTGCTTCCTGTTGTCCCCTGATCAAATGCCAGTACATAGCCGTTCATTATTCGGGCCTCCTTCTCACTCATTCGTCTTGCAGCTGTACGCCGAATTTTTTTAAGTCTTTGTAAAGGTTGGAAAGCGGCAAACCAATGACATTGGTGTAACACCCATGGATTCTTTCTATGAACAAGGATCCGATGCCTTGTACTGCATATGCCCCAGCCTTGTCCATGGGTTCACCGGTTGAGACATACCAGGAGATTTCTTTTGGAGTCATGGCCCTGAAACGGACCTTTGTCTTGACCACCTTTGATATGGAGCGGTTTCCTAATGCTATGGTATACCCGGTGAGAACATGATGCATTTTATCTTGAAGGAGCATGAGAAAATCATAAGCTTCGCTTGGGTTACGAGGTTTGCCAAGGATATTTCCATCAATCACAACAATTGTGTCTGCCCCGATGACCAGGGCATCAGGGTGGTTCAGTGCTGCGAGAATCGCCTTTTCCCTGCTGATCCGCAAACAAAATGTTTCCGGTGTTTCGTCAAGTTGCTGAATTTCAGGTATGTTGGGGGCAACTACGCGGAAAGGGATTCCAAGCAGCGAGAGCAGTTCTTTTCTTCTCGGAGAGCCCGATGAGAGTAACATCTGCATAGTCCCACAGACTAAGAGAAATTATTGCGTCTGTCAACTCATCGAAGGTGAGGTGCGTTATGTGCGTTCGTTCGTGAAGCGGGGCGGAGCAGAATTTTTTTGTTTATAGCCCTTGAGTGAGGCTTGGTTTTTTCTTAATGTGCCGATCTCTTGTGCGAGCCCTTCAGTTTGGGCTTTCAGGGACTCGATGAGCTTTTCCTGCTCCGCGTGAAGCCCCCTGATCATGATAGAGATATTCTTGTCTTTTACGAGGGAGTTTGATGCTGCAAACATCCGGCTAAGCCTTTGCTGGATTCTCGAAGTTTCCTGAAAAAGCCCTTCCAACTCCTGAATGTTGCCCTGGGATAGTGCCCCAGTTTCTTTATTCAGGATAACGCGCCATGACTTGAGGAGGTTCAGGGCTGTTTCAGAATGATTGTCTGCCATGATTCCCGTAGCTCCTGTAAATAAGCTATCACCTCATTGAGAGGCTCGATGGTATTATGGTACTGGGCGTCTATTAGGCGTCTGATCATGTAGTTGTAAAGAGAATCAAGTTTGTGAGCGATATCACCTGCCTCAAAGTTCAGGCCGTTAATCAATTCCCACAAGACGTTTTGACTCTTGGTGAGCAATTCGTTCATGTCTTCAAGTTTGTTCTCATTGTGAGCCTTATTTGCCTGCCTAATGAAGCTTATGGCGCTGTCATAACACAAGAGAATCAGATTTCCCTGATCAGCGGTTTGAATCTGGGTCTTTTTATATGCTTGGTACCCGACTGTATTAATGTTCATCAAAGACCCCTCCCCAACTTCTATTCTACTAATACTATCGGTGTTGTCATTTTTTTCTTTAGAGTATTCTTTAAGAGGCCTCCATGGATTATTTGAGTAAAGAAAGGGCCTCATTGATCCTTGCAAGACCCTTGGAAATGTTTTCTTCCGAGGTGGCAAATGAGAATCTCACATGGTTCGGTGCGCCGAACTCATCACCGGGGACAAGTGCCACTAAAGCCTTCTCGATAAGATATTCCGAGAAGGCGGTTGCATTGCCGAACCGTTCCATATAGCCATTAATAGAGGGGAACGCATAGAAGGACCCGTTAGGCGGTATGATATCGATCCCCGGGATCTCTCTGAGCTTGGCAACGATAAGATCTCGCCTGGTTTCAAAGATCTTTCTTCTCTCCTCCACGATCAACTGTGTTTGGCCATTTGTCAGAGAGGTAATGGCGCCATCCTGGGCGAAGCTGGTAGGATTCGATGTGCTCTGACTCTGCAGCCTTTCCATAGCCTTGATGACCTTGCTGTCACCAATGCAGTACCCGATACGCCAGCCTGTCATGGAATAGGTTTTTGAAGAGCCATCCACGATAAAGGTCCTTTGGGCCACCTCGGGCGAGATCATGGCGGCACTGAAGAACTCCTGCCCATCAAAGATGATCTTGCGATAGATATCGTCTGATATGATTATAATATCATGCTTCACGCAGAGCTCAGCTATCTTCTCGAGCTCCAACCTGTCGATGACAACACCTGTCGGGTTAGAAGGGGAGTTGATGATGATGCCTCTCGTGCGCTTGGTTATTGCCTCGGCTACCATGTCCGCATGGAGCTTCATGCCGGTTGGCCTGGTGTCTATGGTCACCGTTTTAGCCCCTGTCATCTCCACCATGGGAAGGTATGATACCCAGTACGGCCCGGGTAGGATTACCTCATCTCCCTCTTCGAACAGGGTGAGGAACAGGTTATAGAGGCTGTGTTTGGCCCCGCAAGAGACAATGACATTTTCAGGGGAAAAGCTCAGGGAGTAATCCTCCTTGATGTTCGCACAGATAGCCTCCTTGAGCTTGGGGGTGCCGCCGACCGCTGTGTATTTCGTGCTTCCCCTTCCAATTGCATCAATGGCAGAGTTCTTGATATTCTCAGGGGTGTCGAAATCGGGTTCTCCTGCAGTGAATCCGATAACATCCTTGCCCTTTGCCTTGAGCTCATTGACCTTGGCGGTCAAGGCTAGTGTGGGTGAACCCGGGATCTTTGATACGAGCTTAGATATCTTCAATACAAATCCTCCCTAGTCATGGTGCTTGGTATTCATATGCGGGAACTTCTCTAGCAGTTTATCCAATGCCGGTTGCGGTATCAGGCCTTCGACCCATCCGCCTGCCGCGGCAGTTGCCTTGACAATGGTTGAACTGACAAAGAGATGGTTGTAGTCCGTCATAAGGAAAAACGTCTCGGCCTCGTTACAGAGCCTCCTGTTCATGAGGGCGAGCTGCATTTCCAGCTCAAAGTCAGAGATGACCCTCAGTCCCCGCAGGATGGCGCAGGCGCCGACCTTCTTGATGTAGTCAACAAGCAGACCCTCGAATGAATCGACCTCTATACGAGGGTTCCCGTCAACGGTCTTCTTGATCATGTCGAGTTTTTCATCCGTGGTGAACAGGTCCTTCTTCAGAGGGTTATGACCCACTGCAATTATCACCTTGTCGAAGACACAAAGGCCCCGGCGGACGATATCAAGGTGTCCGTTGGTGATGGGGTCAAAGGAGCCGGGGCAGACCGCGATCTTTTCCCTCTTCATTCCTCACTCCTTAAAAAATATGAAATGGCAGTGTCCCCGTACCTTTTCGTTTTCCAGGCAGCCAATGGGATCTCCTCTTTCGTCGAGTGTTCCACCACCAATATCCCTCCAGGGTTGAGGAGGTTATATACATGAGGCGCCAATTGCGAGGCAAGATCTTTATGGTAGGGGGGGTCCATGAATATGAGGTCAAAGGTTGTGCTGCATGTATTTATATAGGTGCGGGCATCGGCCCTGATGATTTTCGCAAGCTGATCCGCATCGATGGCATGGATGTTCCGCTCAATGACCTTGATGCACTCCGTGGCTTTCTCGATAAAGGTGACCCGGGCCGCACCCCTGCTTATGGCCTCAATACCCAGGCCGCCGGTGCCTGCGAAGAGATCCAGGACAACAGAATCCTGAAGGTGATGGATGAGCGTAGAAAAGATAGCCTCCTTTACACGGTCTGTTGTCGGCCGCACCTTTGAGGCAGGGCAATCAAGACGAATAGAACGGTATCTTCCGCCGCATATCCTGGTAGACATGGAAAGGTAGGATAGGGGAGAACGCTCGGGAGGTCAATACGACATCAAGAGCGCGAGTGTAAATTCCCTCGATATAATGAGATGAGCCTTGAGATACATTATTTTTCTAATCAGGTTCCATCTCCTGAGCGATCATTTGCACAGCCTGGACAGGGTCCGGGGCATCACTGATGGGCCTGCCGATCACCAGGAGATTCGCCCCTGATTGTATTGCAATCTGTGGCGTGGCAATGCGCTTCTGGTCACCTTTCTGCGACCAACTCGGCCTGATCCCGGGTGTGATGAGTATGAGGGTTTCGGGAACCTTCGAACGGATCTGCACGAGATCCTCTGCTGAGCAGACCAGGCCGTCGGCACCGCATGAAGCGGCAAACTGTGCCAGGTGTGCAACCTGCTCGGGCGGTGTCTTGTTTATGCCCATCTCGATGAGATCTTCCTTGCCTAATGAGGTGAGGACGCTTACCCCCACGATCTTTGGCCTTTCTTTGCCAAGGGCCTGGGACTCTTCCTGTGCTGCCTTGATGGCCGCATTGATCATGGCCCTGCCGCCCGAGAGATGGATCGTCATCATGTCTGCGCCGGTTCTTACTGCCGACTTGACCGCACCGGCAACGGTGTTGGGTATGTCATGGAGCTTGAGGTCGAGGAAGCACTTGATGTCATTATCTTTCACCAGCTTCACCACATCGGGTCCGACAGCTGTGAACAGCTCGAGTCCCACCTTGAACCAGCCCACATGCCCTTTCAGGGTGCCTACCCATTGCCGGGCCAGGTCCATAGTGCCCACATCCAGGGCGAAAATTATACGATTGTTCTGATCCATGGCAGTTCTCCGATTACAACCTCTTTTGAGGATTTATATGCCTTCACTATGGAGTTGATGTCCTCTACTGTCTTGTCGACGGTGTCGTTCACCACGAGATAGTCATACATGTTCCAATGGGCGAGTTCTTTCCTTGCATTCTCAAGCCGCAGTTTTACCGCCCCCGGCTCTTCGGTGCCCCGGCCGCGCAGGCGCCTTTCTAGCTCCTCCATGTCGGGGGGGATGATGAATATGAAGCATCCGGGCGACGCCTTTTCCTTTGCCTGAATAACGCCTTGGACATCTATATCGAACAGGATGTGGAATCCCTCTTGTTCTTTGGATTCGATCCATTCTAAGGATGTGCCGTAGAAGTGGTCATGCACGCGGGCCCATTCCAGGAATGAGTCGGTCAGAACCATCTTTTCAAATGATTCTTTTGAGACAAAGAAATAGTCGACACCGTTTTTCTCGAGCGTCCTCGGGGGACGGGTCGTATAGGAAACTGAGAGTGCTATGCCAGGGTTCTTCTCAAGTATTTCTTTGATTATAGTCGATTTTCCAACGCCGGAAGGACCGGAGATGAAGATCCTCACCACTACTCCTTAAGTGCCATATTCTCTTTCGAGCCGCTGCCATCGGACAGGCGGTTTGAAATAGTTTCCGCCTGAATGGCGCTTAGAATGATATGCGAACTATCGGTAATGATGATGGACCTCGTCTTCCTTCCCTGGGTCGCATCGATAAGTTGACCTCTCTCCCTGGCTTCCTCTCTGAGGCGCTTCATCGGGGATGATGACGGATTAACAATGGCTATGATTCTCGATGCTACGACCCCATTGTTGAAGCCGATATTAAGCAGTCTGGTGTCAAGCTTGCCCATGCCCACTCTCCTTTTTCTACAAAGTAGCTATTCAATATTCTGGATCTGCTCTCTGATTTTTTCCATTTCCGTCTTTGCATCGATCACGATACGGCTTAGAGCGTTAATCTGACTTTTGGACCCGATGGTGTTTATCTCACGGTTGATTTCCTGAAGGATGAAATCGGTTTGTCTGCCAATAGGTCCTGTCTGATTTACTATTGTCTCCTCAAGTACACGGATATGGCTGCTCAGTCTTACCAGTTCTTCGGTGATATCGCATTTGTCCGCCAGCAACGCCACTTCCTGCTCCAGACGAACCGCATCAATCATACTGGACTTGTCTGAGAGAAGCGCCGTTAAATTGGCATGCAGCCTATCTCTATATACGTTTGTAATATCCGATGCAAGATCTTTCATGCTCTCGGCCAGACTAAGAAGATTGACTACCCGTGTGTGGATATCTTTAGTTAAGGTCTTTCCTTCGTTCTGCCGTGCCTTCAAGAAAACTTCAATTGCTTGCCGTACTGCCTGCTGGACTTTTGGCAACTGATCTTCCATCTGAGGCGAGGCTTCGCCGAAGACACCGGGTATAAGGAGGATATCGCGGAAGGTCACCTCACCTCCGAAGTTTTTTGCCATGGAGGAAAGGTCTTCAAAGTAGACCTTTGCAAGTTCCCAGTTAATAGCCATCTTCTCCTGAGCACTGGAAGCTGTGTCCCTGGTGAGAGTCACATCGACCTTTCCCCTGCTCACATGCTCGGAAATCATGTCCCGCACTGGGATTTCAAAGGCTGATAAATCGCGGGGCATCTTCACCCGTATGTCTTTGTACCGGTGGTTGACCCCTTTGATCTCCACATGATATCCATGGACATCTGCCTGGCCGAACCCGGTCATGCTTGATGGCATCTTAGCCTCCTCTTGTATTGTTCCCTAATACCGTTGAAGAATTCTATGAGCTCATTGGAACCATAGTCGGGGTAGGTCCATTCCAGTTTTTGATAAGAATCTCCCTTGTAAATGAGGGTGATCTCTATCCATATGCCCTGACTCAGATAGATACGATGGGTGTAGGGTTTGGTTGTGGCTAGGCAAATATTCTCCAGGGTGATAAGCCCCGGGTCGATATTGATTCTTCTTTTCCCCTGCTCGAGAAAATGGTTTTCAATAGTATTCGCCTCAGTTTTTATCTCGGGCATGGAGTCCCTTTCTACGGGCTCCGAGAATACGAGGATAAGCCGATAGAGTGGAGATCCCATCTCACGGCAGTAGTAGTCCGTGTAGTTAAAGGCTTTTGTGTCAGTAGTAATGTAAGGCTGTCCGAATTTTTCCATGAGCATTGAAATTGCCTGATCCACAGGAGCCTTCTCGTTATAGATCATGCTGCAAAAGAGCATAACCTTTTCGGGATAAGTCACCTTACCCACCAATCTCCTCCAAGCAAACCTTGTAGAGCCTTTCCCATGACACGCTTGCCGCCCCGACCTCTGCAACTACAAGCCCTGCTGCGATGTTGGCTATGATGGCGGCTTCTTTCGGGGTTGCCCCTGAAGCCAATGCCAGGGTGAAGCACGCAATAACCGTGTCGCCTGCACCGGTTACATCATAGACTGCCTTTGCCGTGGTAGGTATGTCAGTGGTTGTGTTGTCTTTGGTAAAGAGGCTCATCCCATGTTCCCCGCGAGTCACCAGAACCATATCGCAGCCGAGTATGGCTTTAACCTTCCGGGCAGCCTGAATGATGTGTTCGTAATTCTCTATCTTTATCCCTGCACCAAAGCTCAGCTCCTTGATGTTAGGTGTGATGACGCTTACGTTCTTGTAATGTGGAAAATTTCTTTCCTTGGGGTCTACGCATACGGGGATGCTGTTCTGGCGGGCGAGGGGAACAATCAGATTGATAAGTCTTTTGCTCACCACCCCTTTCCCGTAGTCGGAAATAATGAGTGCATCGATATTGCCCAGGCAATCCCGGAATGACGAGACGAGCTTTTTCAGTAATGCTTCCGAGATCAGGGATGTATCCTCTTTGTCGATCCTTGCAATCTGCTGGGTATGGGCGATGATCCTGGTTTTTACCGTAGATGACCGTTTTGGGTCGGTGAAAATGGAATCTGTTGGTATTTTAAGGTCTTCAAAGATATTTTTCAGGATGTCGCCATGGCGGTCGTTGCCTTTTACTGCATTGATGATCACCTTTGCCCCGAGGCTCAGGAGATTGTTCGCAACGTTGCCGGCACCACCGAGCTTGAAGAGCTCGCTTTGAACCTCTACAACAGGAACCGGGGCCTCCGGAGAGATGCGGTCCACCTTGCCCCAGATGTATTCATCCAGCATGAGGTCGCCGACAACCATGATTTTCTTTGATTCCATCGCATCGAATATGACCCGGAGCCTTTTATTATTGATATTCAGCATGGGCTAACTATCTTGGCTCTTTATTTGATTGTCAAGGAAAAGGGCGTTCACAAAGTCTTTCGCATAGAATGGCTGGAGATCATCCATATCTTCGCCTATACCGATGAACCTGATGGGAATCTCGAACTCGTTGGCGATCCCTACGATAACCCCTCCTTTGGATGATCCGTCAAGCTTTGTGAGTGCAATGCCGGTAATGCCCAGGGCATTGTTGAATTGTCTGGTCTGTTCTATGGCATTCTGGCCGATGGTGGCATCAAGTACAAGAAGGATTTCATTGGGGGCGCCTTCAAATTTCTTTCCGAGCACCTTCTTTGTCTTTTTTAACTCCTCCATGAGGTTTTCTTTGGTATGGAGCCTGCCTGCCGTATCGATAATGAGAACGTCATGGTTCCTGGCGATAGCTGCCTGCAGTCCATCAAAGGCAACGGCTGAAGGGTCCGCCCCTTCCTGAGCCTTGACAAAGTCGGCTCCTACCTTGTTGGCCCAATGCTCGAGCTGTTCAATGGCAGCGGCCCTGAAAGTGTCGCCTGAGGCTATTATCACTGATTTCCCTATGTTCTTAAGGTGGTAGGCGATCTTGGCAATGGTAGTTGTTTTCCCTGAGCCGTTTACCCCGGTCACCATAATTACATAAGGTTTGACACTCTCAGGGACTTCTAAGGGCGATTCACATTTTTCCAGGATGGACTCGACCTCGATTCGGATTGCGTTTAAGGCTGAGTCAGGACCGTCGAGAGACGAGGCATTTTCCTTGATGGACTCGAAGAGGGCATAGGCAGTTTTCATCCCGATATCGGTTCCCACGAGTGTTTCTTCCAATTCGGCAAGCAGGCCCTGATCAATGGTGGAAGATTTCTTGAATACGGCGGATATCCTATCGATGAATCCCTTGTGGGTCTTTGATAATCCTTTGCCGAGTTTTTCTTCCCGTGTTGGTTTAGGCGGGGCCTTTTTTACTGGTTCAGCAGGCCTACCCGGCAAAGCAGGGGCCTCATCAGGAGAGGGCAATGCCTCGATTTCAGACGGCTTGGGCAATCTGGGGTGGATACCCGGTAAGGGCAGTGTCCATGCGTTGAGTGCGACGGCAACGATGAGATAAATCCAAGAAGGAATGTCTGCAACAACAGGGATGACAAGAAGTGCCCGGGCATCTGTTATATAAAGAAAGAAAAAGACATAACTTATGAGAAAAATGATATAATCTTTCGTTTGGAATCTGTAATTCAAGATATACCTCCTCTATGGAATGTGCGGGCTATACCTACCATAGGGTTCATGAAAGAACAAGATACTGCTGTTATCACTGCGGGCGCAGAGATGATGGCTCATGACATGCTTGCATACCTTATCTTTTCACCGTGCCCTTTGAGTTTTACTCACGCACTTTAACTGTGTCTCCTTACACGGTTGAACGGACCATTTATGATATCTGGATGTTTCACTTTAGACCATAAAAATCTGTTGAGTTCCTCCGAGGAACTCAACAGATTTTTATGGTTCAATTTTTACTTGCCCTGATGGATACTTACAGCATTACAATACCCTCTGTGAGACTCATGCAGCCAGTGAGGTTCATAAGAAGTATGCTTCACTCCAGAAGAACAAGAAATATATTGACTGGGGAGGGTGATCCGTGTACTTGGTATAAAGCATAAAGTACAACTTTAACCTACTATCTTCTTAGGGGGAAGAAATGATCAAGACCGCCATTACAGACATGTTCAACATTGAGTACCCTGTTATCTGCGGCGCCATGATGTGGCTTTGCACTCCGAATCTGTGCGCAGCCATCTCCAATGCCGGGGGTATGGGAAATCTTACGGCTGGAAATTATGAAACCGAAGAGCAGTTCCGCGCTGCAATCAAAGAGGTGAGGAAGCTAACAGACAAGCCTTTCATGGTGGGCATCACGATTCTACCTTCGGTGCGCATTACATCAGAGCATCATGCCATGTATGCCAAGGTGTGCGCAGAAGAGAAGGTTGCAGGGATTGAGGTCTCGGGCACACCGCTCGACAAGGCGCTGGGGAAAAAGGCCTTTGAAGAGCTGAAAAATGCCGGTGTGAAGCTGTTCCATAAGCTGGGCTCTGTGAGGCATGCGGTACATGCCGAAAAGGCCGGATACGATGGTGTGTATGCCGCAGGGTTTGAAGAGGGTGGGCACCCGCTCGGAGATGATGTTACCACCATGGTTCTCACCCCGAGGATTGCTGATTCTGTTAAGATCCCGGTTGTTACCGTTGGAGGCATTGCTGATGGCAGATCCCTTGCTGCAGCACTCACCCTCGGGGCACAAGGCGTCATGATGGCAAGCAGGTTTATTGCCACAAAAGAATGCGATGTTCACGAGAATATCAAGCAGGAGCTCATCAAGCGTCAGGAATACGAGACCACCATTATGTGCAAGACCATCGGCCTTCAGGGCAGGGCCTTGAAAAACAGGATCATTTCCGAGGTGCTTGCCGCTGAAGCTGCGGGAAAAGGGATCGAGGCACTGATACCTCTTATCGCCGGGCAGCGCATCAAAAAGGCCTGGGAGACCGGGGATGTGGAAGATGCACCTATGATGGTAGGGCAGTCCATCGGACATATCAGGGATATTATCACCTGTAAGGAACTGCTCAAGAAGATGCACGATGAAGCAATTACCTGCCTCAAAAAGACATCAAGCCTGATCCAGTAATATTCCGATAAAGAAAGCGGTCATGCCCTATCCGGATACGAAGGGCATGACCGCTCATTTGTTTTCTAAAAGTAATTAAAGCTCGCTGGTCTTCTTCTTTGATGCAGTCTTCCTGGGAGTTTTTGTACGCTTAGCCTTTGGGGCATCAGCTGCCAAGAACTCCATGGAGCCATTTGCCATCTTTGCGAGGTTCATGGCTATCTCTTCTGCCTCTTTCACAGTACGCTCGATGGCCTCTGCAACTGTCGGGATATCTCTCATCAAGCCGGTTGCCTGACCTACGGGAAGTACGCCTTTGTGGATGTCACCATCCTCAGTGGCAATGCGAATCGCCTTGAAGGCATTTGCCATGAAGGCCAGCTGTCTGGCGTTCTTCCATCCTGAGGCCATGACACCCAGGAAGAGCTTGAAGTAGGGGAGGTGAAGCTGATTGGCAATGCCGACTGAATTGGGAAGGGCCTCAATGAGCTTTCTGATGTTCAGCCCCTGACGGACGGCATTTCTGGCTGCCTTGGTATCAAGCACCCTGCAGCCAAGGCCGTCAAAACGTGTGGAATACAGTGTATCATATACCTCTTTCTGGATGGAGAGTTGTTTATAATTATCGTGGAGAGGGCTTTCCTTGGTTGTCATGAGCCTGGTACCCATGGCAGCGGCATCTGCGCCCAGCGCAATAGCTGCTGCGAGTCCTCTTCCATCTGCAATACCGCCTGCTGCTATGATGGGGATAGTCACTACATTCGCTATGCTCGGAACGAGGCAGAAGGTGGTGGCATCTCCGCCATGGGCTGCGGCTTCATGGCCGGTCACGAGCAGCGCATCGCACCCGTAGTCCTGGGCGCGTTTTGCATGCTTATGGTTGACTACCGTGGCAACGACTCTGCCGCCATATTGATGCGCGGCCTTCACGATCCAGTCGCCTTTGCCCAGGGAAAAGTTGATGACAGGTACCTTTTCTTCAAGTGCCACCCGTGCATTATCAGCTGCGCCGGGAAAGAGAAGGGTGGTATTGGTGCCGAAGGGTTTGTTGGTAAGCGATTTGATTTCCTTGATGGCAGCTCGTGTCTGTTCGGCATCAAATGGGCCGGTAGCAAGAATACCTAGACCGCCTGCATTGGATACGGCCGCAACCATCTTCGGCACACTGATCCAGCTCATGCCTGAAAGGACAATGGGATGTTTGATGCCGAAGAGCTCAGTTATGCGTGTTTTCATGCGTGACTCCCCTAAGATTTGTTTTTAATAATTAAAGAGGACTACCTTTCGATAATGCTCCGTGTAAGTTGTAAAGATTAAAGTTAAACTATAAGGTTTTATACTGGATAAATCACGGCATTGTCAAGATCAGTTTTCTTTGCGTTTTGAACATGACGGTGAAGGTAGCCGGTAATTAAAGAAGGCATCCCCTATGCGCCTACTTAACCGTAATCGATACTCTCGCAGCATGATCATCAGGGGTTTTACCCCCTTGCGCCGTATCCTTTACTACAAGTGTAATAGAATATGTCCCTGGAGAATTTAGGGTTATACCCTGTGTTATCATATAGGTTCGAGGGGAGAGGGGAATAACGACCTCATTTAGGGGATTGTAAGAATTGCCAGGAGCGGCTCCCACAGACCATCCATAATTGAGTGGAACATTTCCGTTATAAATTATTGCTTGGAAATCCACAGTGCTCCCTGCCTTGATTGTTGTCAATTCAGCGGGTGAAACGATTGAGGCCGTGGGGATGGAGTCACTTTCAGTTTGGCCTTCCTGTGTCTCTGGATCTACGACGGTAATGTGGCGCACATCAGTCTTCTTATCGCCGGAGCTGTCAGATGATGTAAAGGTGAGGGTATATGAACCTTGTGTCTTGAAGAGAAGATTACCTGGACTTTGCTTTGTTGAGAAAGGTTCTTCATCGTTGATTTGCCAGGAAAAGGTGTAAGGTGCCTTGCCACCATAGACAGAACCTTGCAGGTTTAATGTCTGATTCTCAATCATTATAATGCTGTAATATAACAGATTGATAGACGCTTGAATCTTCAAATTCTTGAGTGCTTCAGCGGCCTGGTCGTCTTCTGCCGCAATCTGGTTTACCGTATTTTCCAGATGGATTTGTGCTGCCACGGAAGATACAAGGCCTCGGTTTAGTTCTTCGGGGAAAATTCCTTTACCGTTTAATATTTCGAACATCTTTTTTACACCGGCATCATTGTCAAGTACAGGGTTTGAGAAATCCACACGTATGCCCTTCAGGGCATCACGTATACCCTGGGGAATTGTTATCCCGTTGCCGGGATTGCCGTCTTGATCAAGGGATAAAAGGAATCGGGTTATGTTTATTACTTTTGTGCTGAAGTTAGGCTCGACAAGTTTGTCAAGGTCGACGGGGGTGATTATGCCTTTCGCCGGTGTACTGCCAAGGACAACACCACCAATGGAAAAGGTTATTTGTTCTCCCTCCTGGTAATAGAAAGTCCCTTGAGAATCAGTGGTGCTGTCCCAGGTGATAGTGTGATACTGAAGGCCTTCTACCGGACTATCAACGAAAAATCCGGTTTTATAAGCACCCTCGGGTTTAAACACGGCTGGCCCACCCCCTCCCTGGCTGCATCCCATGAACCCGAGTAAGAGACAGAATAACGCACTCATACCCATGAAAAGGAACATTCGGGTTCGTATGACAAGGAGAAGATGCTGCATCGTTGCCTGTCCTTTCTGCCTTTTAACGTATTCTGCTCTAAGGTGAATCTGTAGCTTGGTTCTTAAATTCGGATTGTCTTTATCCGTATGCCCTGAACAGACAAAGACAAACCTACCTTATTGTGGGGCGCAGAGAGTTATGGATTTATGCCTATCCCCGCTTCATTACCTCCATGAAGAGATGCTACCCTAAAGAAAAACGCGACCAGATACATCACAAAAAATGCAATCATATGCTTGTGTTGCAAGATTCATGCTCAATACAGGGGCTTGAAAATTCGGTGCGTTATGACGGCACATCGATAAATCTTCAAGAATATTGGAAAAGAATTACATAATTTATGGAAAAAAAGTATCCAGTGCATCTATATTTATCGTAACATTCATCGCATACCGGGGGGCATCATTCACTCAGGCTCTTCTGGATAACCGCCTGGACCCTTCTCTGGAATAGTCTCCGGATGATGTAACCCCTCAAGAGATCCGCCATCTTTGAAATCTCAGTTGTGATGCGTATATTTTCCTGCTGTGTTTTCCCTTTGACAGCAACCTTGCGAAGGTTCATTTCGTGGTCGACAATCTGTTTTCCCAGATGAACATAAAAGCTCAGCTCATGGAGATCTTGACCAAAGGAAACGATCTTCTTAAGGACCTCCCTGGCAAAACGGACATCTTCCTGATTATAAAGGGTACGTCCTTTTTCCTGAAGGTAAGGTATCATAAGCCCGATTTTCAGGGCAGTGAGGAGCTCGTCGTTCGTAAGTCCGGATGCTTCAAGGAATTGTGCCTTATCCATTACATTTTCGGGTGTCTCGGGTTGGGCCCCAAAGACAGCATCCTCAATGGCTTCAGCCTCATCCAGGCTGAGTCCCTGATCCATTCTCCTCAATATGTTTTTGATCACCGACAGAGGAAAATACTTTCGTTCCTGAAGATGACGGATGGCAAGAATATTCTCGATACATCGCTCATCATAATAGGCCATGCTCTTGTTGACCTTGTCTGGCTCCGGAAGGAGTCCCTGCCGTACATAGTACCGTATTGTTGACGGGGGCACGCCGCTCTTCTTTGCAATCTCTCCGATTTTCAGCCCCATCGCCTGCTCCTCTTAAGCATGAAGTTAAACTATAAGATTTATATAAAGCATTGTATCCAACGTGTCAAAGGAGAGATTACTTATGATAATATGTCATGGCTTCCGGTATGAGCGCATTGATCTGCCTGATACGCGCCTGGTCTGCAGGGTGAGTGGATAGGAATTCCGGTGGGGCTGCATTTTTTGATGCCTTCATCATACGCTCGAAGAAACCGGGTGCTTCCCTCGGATCATATCCGGCCTTTGCCATGAGGATCAGGCCGATGTGGTCCGCTTCATATTCCATGGTCCTGCTGAAGGGAAGCATAACACCTACAGTTGTTGCCAACCCATACCCGGTATTGATGGCTTCAACTGCTGCAGGACTCTTGCTTGCAACGGCTATGTTGATGCCCTGCTGGCCTAACTGGACAAGGAGCTGTTCACTCATCCTCTCGCCTCCATGACGGGCGATAGCATGGCCCACCTCATGTGCCAGTACAAAGGCGAGTCCTGCCTCGGTTAAGGTGTATGGGAGGAGACCTGTATAGACGGCGACCTTCCCACCAGGCAGCGCAAAGGCGTTAACGGTCTTTGGATTGTCGATCACCGTGAATTCCCAGGAATATCCTGGTTTATTGGCAACAGCTGCAATGCGGGTGCCCACGCGCTTGACAAG
>CAYMDG010000003.1:0-7732 GCA_964388905.1 uncultured Bacteriovoracaceae bacterium | reverse complement strand
AGGTTTGCTTCATGCGGGGTGATCCGTGAGATCTTTCCTGCAGTATCAAGGATTTCCAGGGTGTTGAAGTCGATTTTCGTATTACCGATTAACAGGCTGTCTTCATTTTTATACCACTGGTAACGGTCGAGCATCCTATGTACCCTGAGTAGAAATTCTTCCAGGTGAAATGGCTTGGTAAGGTAGTCGTCGGCCCCGGCCTTCAGACCCTCAATCTTGTCATCCACTGAAGAACGTGCGGTGAGGATGAGCACAGGCAGCTTAAGGTTCTCGCCCCGTATACGCTCAAGCGCTTCAATACCGTCCATGCCAGGCAGCATGAGATCGAGAACAACAAGGTCTACACTTGAGTTGTCAAGGATGGTCAAGCCTTCTTCCGCTGTTAGTGCATGGAGGACCTCATACCCTTCCGCTTCAAGATTTATTCTGAGGCCAAGTGAGAGTGCATGGTCATCTTCGACAATAAGGATGCGCCATTTGATTGTCATGAGCGTGCAAGGGGCAACCGGATTCTAAAGGAGGTGCCCTCTCCCCTATCGATAACGTTCACCCTGATACTCCCTCCATGTGACTTTATGATACCCTTGACCACATACAGGCCCATGCCTGTCCCCGAACCCCAGAGGCTGGCACCCTCCGGGAGCCTCTTGAACATCTTGAATACATCCCGGTGTTGTTCTTCGGGTATTCCGATCCCTCTATCAGATAATTCCATAAATGCCCACTTGTCTTCTTTCCACATCTTGATCTCCACCCGGGGTGATGAGGTTGAATAATGGATAGCGTTTTCGATAAGATTTGAAAAGACCATTTCAAATGCATCGCTATCCACTAAGACGGGGATAGACTCATCGAGTGTTAGGATATGCAGCTCCACATCTTTGAGAAAAACCTCGTTATGCATTATGTAGGACGAGATGAGTTGAGGCAAGGAAATGGTGGAGAATATATAGGGTCTTTGCTTGGAGCTCAGGCGGGCGCTCTCCAGGAAGTTATAGACAAGGGATTTCAATCGCTGGTTTACGGTTCGCATGCCATCAAAGAGCTCTGCCTTTGTGCTTTCAGTGAGTTCCCTCTTGGTGATTGTCTCGAGGTAGAGCTGCATAGTGGCCAAAGGTGTTTTAAAGGAATGGGTGACGGACTGGAGGATATGTATCTGGGTCCTCAAGAGGGTGAGCTGCCTCTGATAGAGAATGAAGAGTGCATAGATCCCTGCAAGGATTAGGGTAAACAGGATAGAAACCTCACTTATGACGACAATATCCCAAACGCCTATGGGTCGTATGCGGATCTGGCGGTAATGAATATACCAGATTATCCCTATGACCAGGACAATAAGCCAGGCTATCTGAATAATGATGAGGAGAAGGATGGTAGGCCATCGCTTGGGCTGTTCCATGACTCTCCATTAATACCACTTGAGGTCTAAGCGATCAAACATAAAACCCGATTAGTAAATATCAGACCATCTCCCCGGTGAGCGAATTTTGGTTTGCGCGTGTGATGCGGACCCGTTGAGTTTTTCCCATAAGACCCTGGTCACCCAAGAAGTTCACTATGACATTTTGTGAGGTCCTTCCATGGACCTGAAGCAGGTTTTTCGGGCTTATCCCATCTACGAGGACGTTAAAAATCTTTCCAATGCGGTCTTGATTGTTTTCTAGGGTTATCCTTTTTTGAAGGGCCTGCAGTTGTTCAAGTCTCTCGGTCTTTTCTTCAGGAGAAACATTATCATTGAGCTGCGCTGCCGCAGCGGTACCGGGCCGTACCGAATACTTGAATGAGTAGAGCACATCAAACCGGACTGCCTCTATGATGGCAAGGGTGTCCAGGTAATCCTGCTTGGACTCATCTGGAAAACCCACCATAACATCCGCGCTGAAGGAAATGTCAGGCCTTGCAGACCGAAGCCGTTCAATGAGACCCAGGTATGAATTGTGAGTGTAGAGCCGGTTCATTGCCTTGAGAACACTGTCTGAGCCGGACTGAAAGGGGAGGTGTATATTGCTGCACAATTTGTCAAGGTCTTGAAAACATTCAATAAGGCCATTGCTCACATCCTTAGGGTGGGATGTGGTAAAGCGTATCCGCTCTATGCCATCGATACGATGAATACTTCTCAATAACTCCGGGAAGGTTATACCGCCATTGTAGGAATTTACATTCTGTCCAAGCAGGAAGACCTCCTTGACCCCTCGAGAGGCATGGAAGCCGATCTCATTGAGAACTTTTTTGTAATCCCGGCTGACTTCATGGCCCCGCACATAGGGTACGATGCAGTATGAGCAGTAGTTGTCGCATCCCTGCATGATATTGATATATGAGCGGTGCGGGTGGTCTGATAATCCATGGTCAGGGACAATATCCATGGAAGGGATATACTCGGAAAACCCTGTTTCAGTCATTGGATAGGAGGCCTTGTGTATGTTCTCTATGAGATCGGGCAGGCGATGGAGTTGATGGGTGCCAAGGATAATGTCCACATGGGGCATGCGCTCCCTGATGGTATCACCCTCCTGCTGTGCAACGCAGCCTGTAAGGGCTATAATTAAAGAAGGCTTCCTCGATTTATGGCTCTTCAGTCTCCCCAGGTTGCTCAGTGCCTTTTCATAGGCCTTTTGTCTGACAGAGCAGGTGTTGAGAATGATGATATCAGCCTCTGCAGTCTCGTGGGTGGGTGTATACCCCATAGTGGAAAGCTCCGAGTACATCTTGAGGCTGTCAAGGTCGTTCATCTGGCAGCCATAGGTGAATATCTTGATGCGACCTTTCATGAACCCATCCATATATCGAAGAGGATCAAGAGAGTCAAGGGTTGCCCTGCAAGGGTGAAAATTTTTACATGGGATAATTGAAGTCACCTATTGCAATATCGTTGAAACTGCCGATAAGAAAGGGTGAGCATGTCCGAAAAGGAGACAGTTGATGAATAAGAAGGGTTTTTCCCTTATGGAGATCATGGTTGTTGTGGTAATCGTAGGGATCCTTGCTGCCATTGCCATTCCTTCATATACCGCGTACGTGACCAGGACACGGAGGGCAGAAGCAGTTACAGCCCTGGAAACGGTAGCCCTGCAGGAGGAAAGGAACTTTGCTGAAAGGAATAGTTACGACACCCTTGCGAATCTGATAGCCCGGGGTTTCCAGAATCCCAATGCCGATGCGAACAGAAATTATAATATACAAGTGAATCCTGCTGCAGCAGGATGGCAGGCCGGATTTGTTGCCAGTGCTACTGGTATGAATGCTCAGGCAGGGGATGGAATTGTATTTGCCATTGATAATAATGGTAATCGCGGAACATTAAATGCGGGTGCAGTGGCTGTAAACACGAAGATGTGGAACAGCCTGAAACAGTAATCTTCCCCGTGTCTTCCTCTCTGGAGTGACGAAAAGGGCTGTCCTTCGGGGCGGCCCTTTTATTGTCCCTATCCATCTTTCATTAGTTTCCATAAAATAATGTGCCTTACATTAAACCCATATTTTGCGTTTGGGTGTGTCCATAATTGTTTTATGCATCTCGGGTGGCCTTAAACATAAAACTCATCGTGGCCATGGAACATTTTTATGCATCCAAAAACGTAAAATACGGATTCAAGATCCAAGGCTGCAAACCCGATAATTTAAGTGTAAGAGGGCAATGGGAGGATCAATGTATGGGAATGCTAACGAAAGGTCGTCACTACAGGGCCGCATTGTTGTTATGGTCCATGTTCCTTGCCGTCATCTTCATATACGGCTGCGCCCTCGTAAAACCCACCAGGATCTTTGAAGAGTCTACTCCCATTGATCAGGGTCTTGCAGGTACTTATTTGAGCACGGCAGTTGTTATGCCTCTTGAGGCAAAGGGCAATGAAAGCTGGGGCGTGTATGCGGCACAGAGGTTGGCTGAATACCTTATTGAGCAGAAGGCCTACCGTCAGGTTGCCTATACAAAAGACAAGGTACCCGTGACAGGTTACATCATTACAGGCTCTCTGGATCACATTTTTTATGGAGGGAATGATTCACCCACAACGGTGTTCCTGACGATCAAGGTTCTCGGGGCGGCTGATTCCCAGACACTTTTCTACCGCACGGCAAAGGCGTCTTCAAAGATGAGTGCCTTTCACATGACCCGGCTGCAGAATATGGACGTTCCGTCACCTTACATTGAAGAGGTTTTGAACAATATGCTTGAGCGCATCGCCAAGGACATCGCCTCACGTACAAACCTACCAGCGGTACAGAACCCCTGAGTCCGAAAGCAGGTAAGTCAGACCTTCCATGCTGGCAACGGCCTTGACGATTGTAACGGATTCAAGGCCGGGCACCTCATGCCACAGGCTGCCATCCCACCAGTATTTACCGCACCAGATTTTACCCGTGATATCCTTGTCAAGGCTGCAAATTACCTCCGGAGGCTGAGAACCGAACTGCCTGCCGTCTTTTTGTATCGCACCTTGAACTACTGACCAAATTTCAGTAGCTGATCCATTGCTCACAGCAAGTACAACACAGGTATCTCCGCCATAGATCGGCTCCCTTTTGCCATAGTCGAGCTTGTATACCCCGGAATTCGTTGCAGCGTATACATAATCAGGCCCCTCTGACAGGCCATTCACCTGTCCAGAAAAATAATTCTTCCAGGGTTGGGATGAAGTGGAATCGTAATAATTGAGGCCTGAATCGGAGCCCACCCATAAGGTGCTCAGTACGTTCACATCTATTGCCAGGGTATTTATTGTATCAAGATTCAAACAGGTGCTACAGGCCAGGGTGTTTTCTGATGACGCAGTAAGCTCAATGATACTGTTGCCTATGGCCTCAACACCCCATATCTTGAATTCCAGCGTGGTAGGATCTGTCCGGGTGAGCATGGTGAAGAAATTCTTGCCCCAAACGCTCTCTTTATTGGTCTTTGATGTAATGAACCTGATTTTATTGTCTCTTACTGAAGCCCAGATTCCACCTGTTTTATACTCGGTTTCCTTGGCTATGGTCATTACTTCAAATCCTGTTCCCACAAGGTTGCTCTCCAAAGCCTTCGGTCGTACAAGGATATTGAAGTTATGGGTAATATGTTTTTTGTCCTTGTCGGTAACTGTGCAGGAAAGGGTGTAGGATCCTGCGGTTTCCGGGGCTGTCCAGTATGCAGAATACGGTGTGGTTTCGGGAACATCAAGCGCATCGCCTGGTGCTGTTGTTGTCCATTGGTAGGTCATTGGAGGATTGTCTGTCACTGAATTAACCTGGGCAAAGATCCTCTGGCCTGAGACCGGACTTTCAGTAGAAATATTAGTATCAGTCAAGATGGGGTTTGATGAGGAACACCCAAGGATCAAGAACAATACTATCCATCCAAATCTAATTTTATTCAAAATTTCCTCCAAGGGATTATCACCTTCGTGATCTATCAGATCCATAAGATCAACGCAAGATTTCATGAAGGATTGTCATTTAAGGCATGAATTGGTATGGTTTGAAGTGAAGGAGTCTTTATGATTTTAGGTATTGATATCGGCGGCACACACACCGACGCTGTATGCCTGGCAGGAAGAAGGATCTTTTCTACGGTCAAAACCCCTACAGGAGATGATCTTGTGGATTCCATCCTGGAGGCGGCGGGCAGCCTCGGTATTGAATACAAGGACGTCAAGAGGGTGGTCCTTTCCACAACATTATCCACAAATGCCATTGTGGAGAAGAAATATGCAAAGACCGGCATGATCATCTCTGCAGGGCCGGGTATAGATCCCAGTCACTATTTTCTGACTGATTCATTCCATCTGGTCCGTGGGGCAATTGACCACCGGGGCCGTGAATATGTTTCAATTGATAAAGAAGAGGTTCTTCGTGCATCACGGCGCATGTTAGACGCCAACGTGGAAGGTGTTGGTGTTGTTTCAAAATTTTCAGTCAGGAATACCGCCCATGAATCCTTCATAGCATCCCTGATCAAGGATGATTTCCACTATCTTTGCCAGGGTCATACCATGAGTGGAAGTCTGAATTTCCCGAGGCGTCTGAACACCACGTATCTCAATGTAGCAGTCATGCCTGTGCAGGAAAGATTCGTTTCAGCCGTACAAAAGGCAATGGTTAAACTGGGGATTGATGCCCCGTTGTTTTTTCTCAAGGCAGACGGCGGGACCTATGCCTCATCAGCAGCGAGCAGACTCCCGGTGGAGACCATTCTGTCCGGTCCCGCTGCTAGCATGATGGGTGCCTTGGCACTGACAAATCAGCAGGGAGGGACTGCGCTGGTGCTGGATGTCGGCGGAACAACAACAGACATCGGGATCCTCCTCAATGGCAGCCCTCTTCTGGAACCGCAAGGTGTGGACATTGGCGGCCTCAAAACACTGGTGCGCGGACTCAAGGTAATCTCTGTGGGCACCGGTGGTGATTCGTGCGTACGCGCTGAAGCCGGCGAGATCAGGGTTGGTCCTGAAAGAAGCGGCCTGCCGGCTTGCATGGGAGGTGTTGCCCCTACACCCATGGATGCTTTGGCTGTACTTGGCAATCACTCTATCGGAGACATTAAAAAGGCCAAAGAGGCACTTTTGCCCGTCAGTGTGTCCTTGGGTATGGATATCACGGAGCTCAGCTCAAGGATACTTTCGGTTATGGTAAATAATATCCGAAAGGCGGCCCTTGAATTCGTGGATGAGGTGAACAGTCACCCTGTTTATACCATCTATGAGATGCTCCACCCCGACATTATCAGGCCGAGCCGTGTGATCCTCATTGGAGGTCCGGCTAAGTTGCTTAAGCCGTATATCAAGGCTGCATTCAATATGGAATGTGAGGTGCCGGAACATGCAATGGTGGCCAATGCCTTAGGCGCAGCCCTTGCCCGTACAACGGCCCAGATCACCCTACTTGCCGATACCCAGCTATGCAGGATAATCTGCCCTGAACTGAACCTGGAAAAGGAGGCCGCTCGAACTCTGAGTATCGATGAGCTGAAGGCCTTTGGATTTGAAGCCATCAGGGCGAATGCTTCCCTGCTGGGGCTTAGTGATGATATGGATTTTAGCGTCATCGAGGAGCAATGCTTCAACATGATAAGGGGATTTTCCACTGTGGGCAGGAACATGAGGGTCAAGATACAGACAAGGCCCGGCATCCTGCGTGAATGGAGTTCTTAATGATCAAGGCAAAAAAGAGGACAGGGCTTATCTTTTTTCCTGCATACGATTGGGAGATTTCACCCACCCATCCTGAACGCAAGGAAAGACTCCTCTATACCCAGGATCAGGTCTTGGAAGAGGGGATACTGGATATTGAGGGCATCCGTGAATTCAAGGCAGGCCTTGCAGATGAGCATGACATCAACCGTGCACATTTCTGCGTCCCCGATGTCGGTTCACGAATTACTCAGTCGCACAATATCTCGGCAGGCGGGTGCATTGAGGCGGCCCGTCTAGTTCTGGAAGGCGTAGTGGACAACGCCTTTGCCCTGGTGAGACCTCCGGGGCACCATGCCATGAGGGTGGTCCAGGGCGCACGCGGCTTTTGTAACATCAATATCGAGGCTGTGATGGTGGAATGGGTGAGGAGCCATTACCCAAGGATTCAAAAGATAGCAATCGTTGATACGGACTGCCATCATGGAGACGGTACCCAGGACATCTATTGGCATGACCCCGATGTTCTGTATATCTCTATCCACCAAGACGGCAGAACATTGTATCCGGGGTCCGGGTTTCCATCCGAGTATGGCGGGCCCAATGCCTGCGGGTATACA
>CAYMDG010000002.1:22797-52742 GCA_964388905.1 uncultured Bacteriovoracaceae bacterium | reverse complement strand
ATGGTCGTTATGGTCCTGTCGCTTATGCTCATGGCGGCAGTGTACATGACCTACCAGCTTCAGCACGCATCAGGTCAGTCCCAGACACAGGTGACAGCCACCCAGCAGGACTTAAGGGCTGCGATGGATATTGTAACCCATGATATCATGCATGCCGGATTAAACCCGACCTTCGCTACTATTCAGGGCATACCTGCCAACACAAGTGGTGCAGCTTTGCTTGAGATTGTGATGGATCTGAACAGTGATGGTGCGACAAATGGTATTGCAAATGCCGGTGAACATATCCGTTACCAAATTAATGCAAATAGACAACTAGAGCGTGTTGACATCAATGCCGGTGTCACCCAGATCATTGCAAACAATGTAACCCAGCTTGTATTTTCCTACTTTGGCACACAACATTCGGTCATCAATCCAACAGGCCCAGGGGGTACACTCAACAACAATGAAGCCAATTCAGTCAGATATGTCAACTTGACCATAGCAAAGGAGAGTGATCAGCTTGACTCGCAGACAGGCCTGCCAGTTACGAGATCACTCCAGAGAACCATTTGCAGGCGGAATTAGCTATCGAGACGACACATATGAAGATTGATAAAATTCACTTCGAACCTAAAAAACCAGGCGGTTTCAGCCTTATTGAACTCGTTGTTGCCATACTTGTGTTTTCCATCGGCATAGTAGGTATCATGAAGATGCACCAGGCCTCAGTTCAGTCAAATGCCTACAGCATGCAGCTTACCCAGGCGTTGAACGTAGCAGACAGCGAACTCGAGTTCCTCCGGGGACTTCCTTTTACCCACAGTTCCATGTCCATAGGTGCTCATAATCCTCCGGTACCTGTCACCTTGATGGGCGTCCCATATAACGTGTCATGGGTGGTCACACCACAGGTAGGTAATCTTGCAAGGGATGTGAATCTCCTGGTGACATGGCAGGAAAAGGCCATAGCTCACCAGCTCAATATACCGGTATCATTGACCGAGTTCTGATTATGGGACAAACCAGGGAGCCATTGATATGATAAAAAATGTCTTGAAAGATGAAAAAGGCATGGTTCTCATACTCGTGCTCATTGTCCTGGTTGCCTCGATCATTATGGGCGTCATGATCATCCGGAGCGCTTCGCTGGAGTCGAGGATGGCGGGAAACGAACGCAGGTACCTCGAAAATTTTGCAGATATTGAAAGCGCCATGAACCTTGCCCTGGTTCAGAACACGGCATCACTGGCCGCGGTTTCAGATATAATAAACAGTTCCTATGTCAATACATCGGGTTATCTACCTTCAGGGACACGGGTCACCATAACACTTACCAGTATTAAGAAGCCGCCGGTGGGTAAAGGTTTCGATCCTTCCCAACGGGCCAGGTATTATAACTTCCAGGCAACTGACAGTGAAGATGAACAGCGTGTTACTGTTGGAGCTTACAAGGTCTTCCCACCGACCACTCAATAGGGAGTGAGCACGATCAATGAAAAGGAGTGGTGATATGCTTAAGAGAGCCCTCACATTCGGCATCGCCTGTTTCATCGTTACATTCTTTGGTACTGTCCATGCTGAAGATACCGAGATCTTCGGCGGCGGTGCAATAAATATTCCGCCGAACGTTCTCATCATCTTCGACAGCTCCGGAAGTATGGATGGAAATGTGACAGTCCAGGGGTCCAGTGATCCGTATGACCCGAACATCGATTATTCGGGCAGTTCCAGCCGCAGGTGGCTCTATAGGACAGACGATGGAAATTGGTGGTACCAGGATATCTACATAGGGACTAATGAAGATGTTGATTCAGATGAGATAGCCTGTCAGGAAGTCAGGGATATCCTCAATACCCAGGGACACTGGCTGGGAACCATCAATACCAGAAATACTTATTCCTGCACCGGTACTAGGATGCGCGACAGGCACTGGAGAACCGGCAATTATCGCAACTATCTCCAGAGCCAGGGTCCTCAATCCCGCAAGAAGATCAATGTGGCCAAGGACACCATCAAGAACCTCATCGACACCACTACTGGAGTTCGCTTCGGGCTCATGGTCTTCAACTACAGTGAGGGTGGGCATCTGGTGGCCCCGTGCGCTGACCGGAATACACAGGCACAGAAGGACGCTCTAAAGGGTATCATTGATGGTCTCAGTGCCAATGGATGGACACCCCTCGCAGAAACCCTGGCTGAGGCGGGCCTTTATTTTGCACGGCAGCCATCCTGGTTCGATACGAATGTGGATTACTCCGACCCCAGTGACTTCGGAGGCACCGAACACGCTGTCTTGTGGAGATGCCAGAAGAACTACATCATTGTCATGACTGATGGTGAATCCACCCAGGACAGAAATTCCATCCTGACAGCCGCAAATTACATGTTTAATAAATCCATTGGTGATTATGATCAGGATGTGGGTGCGCTTGCTGATGGAAAACATACAAGCGAGTTCTACTGGATGGACAGCGCCACCCACCAGACTGCATACGCTGACAGCGGCAGCGATTATCTTGATGACGTTGCCAAGTTTCTCAATGTCAACGACCTTCTGCCTGCGAGTGTTCACGACTCGAGCGGAGTCTCTTTCGACCACAGTGATTTTCCTGAGCAGAACATAAAAACCTACACCATCGGATTTGATGTCGATCACAAACTGCTCAGTGACACCGGCATTAACGGCCAGGGCAACTACTACACTACGGGTGGCACTGTCAGCCTCTCAGATATTTTCGAAAGGATCATCAGCGGCATTCTTGCAGTCAATTCCCAATTCGTCTCACCGGTTGTTCCGGTGAACAGGATTAACCGCACCTATGCCGACAATGGGTTATATCTGGGTATTTTCGCACCGGACAACAATTTCAACGGCCTCTGGAAAGGGAACATCAAGAAGTTCGGGTTCAGCAAGGATGGAGTAATCCTCGATCGGGATGGAAATCAAGCGACCAACGAGACAGGAACCATCATGGATGTAGCCAATTCAGCCTGGGTGGATGTTGCCGGGAACGAGGGTATGCAGGTGGACGTAGGTGGAGTCGGGCAGGTGCTCAAGACACAGGCCACGAGGTACTTCAAGACATTCAAGCCTGGTACCGGTGCGGGCACAGGTGACATCACCTTCGGCTCATCAACCATCCTGCCGTCCGATCTCGGGCTGTGCTCTACAGCGGATGACTCGCTTGCCGACAACATCAACAGGCGTAATGACCTTTTGAGTTTTGTTACTGCAAGCGGCATTTATGCACCGAATGGAACCAAGCCCAGATCGTGGATACTGGGAGACATCATACATTCCCAGCCTGCTATCCTCTACGACCGGCCAAACAACAGGAACGTGCTCTTCGTAGGTGCCAATGACGGATTCCTGCATTGTTTTGTAGACTGGGACAAGGGAATCCCCACCGGGGCTACTCAAAACGATCTATCGGATGATGAGGTGAGTGAGGCCTGGGCCTTTGTTCCCTGGGATATACTGCCGAATCTCCAATATCTGCCTTCGTCTTCCGATCCATCCACAAATCTGATAACAGGAGACACCATTCATGATTATTTTGTGGATGGCTCTCCTGAGGTGTACAAGATAGACACTTCCACGTACTTGGCATTCGGACTCAGACGAGGTGGTAAAAACATAGCAACGGGTACGGAGCTTCAGAACCAGTATTTCATCCTCAATATCACTAATTACAGCACACCAAGTTATGTATCGGGGATTTCAAAGAGTATCCTGGGTACGGAGATGCTCGGACAGTCCTGGGCCCAGCCCTATTTCTGCACCATAAAGACCGGTACCGGTGAGAGTGACAAGGCAAAGGTGCTCCTTTTAACAGGCGGGTACGACACGAACCAGGACAATGACGACCCAGGTATCAGTGACAGCAAGGGACGGGCCGTTTTTGCGGTAAACGCCTCCAGCGGATCCCTCGTGACAAGTCTGAACTTTAACAACAGCAACTACACAAAAATGAAGTACAGTATGGTGGATCTTAAGTCATATGATGACAATGACGACGGCTGCGATGACATCATTTATGCACCCTCTCTGGGAGGAGATCTCTTTGTTTTTGATGATGCAAAGACCGGAACGGTCAAGAATGGCGTCTGGTCGAACAGACTTCTCTTCCAGGCTGCAAAACAAAATGGGAGCACCAGTAAACTGAGGAAATTCTTTTATGCGCCCGGTATCGCTCAGGAAACCTGGGGGGACTATATTTATATCGGAAGCGGCGACCGCGAGAATCCCCCAAGTATAACCGTGACTAACCGGTTTTATGCCATCAAAAACACCTGGCCTGAGACCTGGAATGACAACAGCCCCATCACCGACACAAACCTCACTGATGTCACGGCTGATGTCCTCCAGGGGACAGTTCCCAGCCCATCTGCAATGACGGAAGAAGAAAAATCAAATTACCGATCAACCTTGAACCTGTCTACCAATCCGGGATGGTATATCGATCTTGAAGGTTCAGGTGAAAAGGTTGTTTCTACCCCGCTCGTGTACAACAAGGTGGTCTATTTCACCACATTTGTACCGACCACATCTGCGTTAACAGGCGAGGATAAATGCGCCGGTGGCACAGGTTCGGGAGAGGGAAGACTCTACGCCGTTGATTACCTGAGTGGCGAAGCGGTGTTCAACTACTTCGACGGGATCAATGAAAAGCTCACGAAAGAGGACAGGTATGTGAATCTCGGCAGCGGCATCCCGTCACAGCCGTCACTCGTCGTCACCGAACGTGGAACATTCATAGTCGTTGGAACTGAAAAAGGTACAAGCTCATTCAATACCAACGATAAGAGTACTATTAACCGGTTCTTCTGGCAGAAACAGTAGAGAAAGGGGGAATGAACATGATAATTGCCAATAATATTAATAAATTAATTGGGATATCCCTGTTATTTTTCATTGCCTGTATGATATCCTTTTCCTGTGCATATGCAGATACCCTTTCCCAAGCCCTGACGGCTTGGGATCCGGCAGTGATCCATGGACGCATAATGGAAGTAGGATCTGACTATATTATTATCCAGGAAAAAAAGGTTGTCATCCTTGACACAAGCATCTCGGGAAAGAAGATCAAAACCAGCATCACTGATGGCAAGGGTAAAGTGCTTGAAAAACAGGATCTGAAAAAGGGGATACTTGTATTTTCCAAAGGATCTATGTCCTTTGACGATAAAATAAAAGGAGATGTACTCTTGGCAACTGATATCTATGTTGTCCCGCGCTTGCTCAAACCAGAAGACACTGATGAATATAAAGGGATTATGGAACCTGCAAAGCAGTGGTAGTTTTCAATTTTATTAAAGGGAGAAAAGGCTCCAGGCTTTAAGCCAGGAGCTTTTTTTATATGTTTTAGAGGGTTCGTAGGCTTCCTCAATTTTATAAAAAAGTTTTACGGATTGAGAAGGCGTATTGACGCAACATCGCCATCGATAACCATGTCCGCCTGGGTGATCTGTTTTTGTTTGAGGCCGTCAAGGATGTCTTGTAGGCTGCCCTTGATCTGGAGGGTATGGCAGATGGTATGCCCCTGAATGCGGGAGACGGCAATCTTCGTGACAGTGTCCATGGAGCGCAGCGTATTGAACATGGACTGGTAGGTATCATATTCCTTGACGCCTTCAATGCACAGCTCTTTTTCCCTTAAAACAGGGATTATAACAGCAACCTTCTTGGTAATCTCTGATCTTATTTGATCAAGAACCGCTGTTATCAAAAGTTCGTTCATGGTTTTCACATCGATTGTGCCTTTGAGTGTAATAGTTGTATTGAAGATACGCATCTTTGTTTTTACATCCATTAATGAGATATCCATGCGGGAATCAAGGCTGAGCGCATCAGAGGATCTATGCGTTATTGTACCTGTTATGACAAGTTGTGCCCCTGAGTTAGCTGCCAGGGCAACAATCCGATCAGGCCCTGCAGGCAGCGCCGCGATGCGCTGAGGTACTTCGGATACATTCTCGCCTGCGTTCTTGAGTCTCAATGCAAGTTGGGTCTCAAAGGGGGAATATCCTTTGGATTTAGCCACAGACCACCACTCATAACGTTCAGATGGGCTAGGACCGCGGGTTGTTATGGCAAGGAGGATCAGGGGTCTCAGTCCGAGTGGCGTTGTAAAGGCTTGAGTATGGAGCCACTCTTTCAAGGGTACATCGTTAATTTTTAGATCCAGACCCAGGATAAGGATATTCTCCTGCTGTGAACGTGATACAATCTGATATTGGATGATATCCTGGGTACCGCGTGAAGCAACAAATCCTTTCAGCTTCAGGGCAAGGTCAACTGCTGAGCTTGCAGGCACCTGATTGAGGGCCAGATCAAGATATGCCTTGTAAAAGGCATCATCGTAGGCAATTTTCTCTGCTTGAGATATGTTACTTCCGGTTATGGCGCTTATGCCTGAAACCACCAGTGATACTTCAGCCCGTGCGGGGCTGAGGCTGATAAAGTGTATCAGGATCAGCCAGAAAGCCCCACACGTTCTGAGGCGGGAAATGCTCATCCGGCGAGGAAGTCCTTCAGTTTGGAATTAATCTCAGTTGGTTCAATCCGACCCACTGCATGCTTATAAATGAGGATCGGCTTCTCGGTCTGGATTAATATGCAGAAGGGGTCGAAACTCTTTACAAAACCTTCAACCTTGGTGTTGTCTACAAGGGTAACAATGATCGGAACCCTTTCCTTGCGTGCCTGATTCAGAAACTGATCCTGCACGTTAAACACAACTTTTCCCATTACAACCTCCTTATGGCGAGGGATCAACTGTTATTACAATCGTTTGTATGTTGTGCTTGTATTCTTAACGATTTTCCTTATTGCTATATCTATTAATCATAATATTCTATAGATCAAGTCTTTTTTATGTTAGAGCACGATTTTTATAAAGAAAGGTCAATCAGGGTTATATGATGAAATCCATGGCCGAAGCGCCCGATCATATAAAAGAACTCTTGAACGAACTCCGTAACGCAATTGAAAGACATAACTATCTTTATTATGTACAGGATTCCCCTGAAATATCAGATGGTGAGTATGACAGGCTCATGCGGGACCTTTTAAAAATAGAAGAGGACTATCCCCATCTCATAACCAGTGACTCACCGTCACAGCGTGTAGGTGCAGCACCACTCAAGGCCTTCCCAACCATGATTCACCGGATAGCGTTGCTGAGCATGGATAACGCCATGGATAAGGATGAGGTGATATCATTCCACCAAAGGGTACTACGCTGGCTTAAAAAAGATGAAATCACCTACTGTTGCGAGCCCAAATTTGACGGACTGGCAGTAGAGTTAATTTATGAAAAGGGGCAATTTACTCAAGGTGGAACACGTGGGGATGGTGCTATTGGCGAAGATGTTACCCTCAATCTCAAGACCATTAAAAGCATCCCGCTTAAGCTTCAGGGGACTGAACATCCAGAACTGCTTGAAGTGAGGGGCGAGGTGGTCATGTTCAAGAAGGCCTTTCTTGAACTTAACCGGGAACGTACTGAAAAGGAAGAACCTCTCTTTGCAAATCCAAGGAATGCTGCTGCGGGGTCGCTGCGCCAGCTGGATCCAGTAATAACAGCCTCAAGGTCGCTGGCCTTTTTTGCCTATGGTGTTTCAATAGCCTCTTCACTCAGGCTTGATTCACAATACTCCATCTTGTCCCGACTTGGCGAACTGGGCTTCAGGATCAATCCTGAAAGAAGACTCTGCTGCGGAGTAGATGACATATGGGAGTTTGCGCAGCAGATGCAAAAAGAACGGGACATGCTCCCATATGAGATTGATGGTGTGGTAATCAAGCTGGATTCCATACCTGATCAAGACCTGCTCGGAATCAAGGCCCGATCACCGAGGTGGGCGATCGCCCTTAAATATCCGCCAACTCAGGTAACAACGATACTAAAGAAAATAGGTCTCCAGGTGGGACGCACAGGCACAGTAACCCCGGTTGCCATGCTTGATCCGGTGAGGGTAGGAGGTGTCCTTGTTAGCAGGGCCACGCTTCATAACAGGGATGAAATACTGCGAAAGGATATCCGCGAGGGTGATACCGTGATTGTCCAGCGTGCCGGTGATGTGATCCCTGAAATTGTAGGGCCTGTTATATCCAAACGGCCTGATGACTCAAAGCCCTTTGACATGCCGGTTGCATGCCCGGTATGCGGCTCAGGTCTTAAGGAATATCATGAAGATGATGAACAAAAGAAAACCAGGAAGATCGTAAGTATATTTAAGTGCGTAAATATTACATGCCCTGCCATTGTTCGTGAACAGATCTTCCACTTTGCTTCAAAGGAAGCGCTCAACATTGATGGCCTTGGCAGGCAGATCATTCACCAGCTTGTGGAAAAGGGCCTGATAAAAGACGTCTCCGATCTTTACACCCTGTCACGCCAAGACCTTCTGAAGTTAGAGGGATTTGCCGAACTCTCCACAACAAATCTCCTCGCCTCTATAGAATCGAGCAAGACCACAACACTCGAACGGTTTATCTATGCGCTGGGCATCCTGCATGTAGGGGCGGTTGCCTCGAAACAGCTGGCAAATAAGTTTAATACCTTGGATGATATCACTGATGCAGGCATTGAAAAGATGCAAGAAATTAAAGGGATAGGAAAAGAGATTGCACAATCAGTCTGCGATTTCTTCTCAAATGAACAGAACCGCACTGTCATTAAAAAACTCTTTTCTTATGGCATATCCATAGCTGTAAAACCGCAAGTGACACAAAAAGAAACCATGTTCACCGGCAAGAGCATGTGTTTCACTGGCGTCCTTTCTTCAATGGGCCGGTCTGAAGCAAGGGGGCTTGTTGAGGCCATGGGCGGGAACGTTGTGGATTCAGTGAGCAAGAAACTTGATTTTCTTGTTGCCGGTGCAGATGCAGGAACAAAGCTTGATAAGGCGCAATCACTGGGAATAAAGGTTCTCTCGGAAGAGCAATTTTTAGAGATGATAAAGGGGACATGATGCTATGAAGGCCCTCCACCTGATGATCCGAGGCAGGGTACAAGGCGTTTGGTTCAGGGCATCTGCGCAGGAAACTGCCCGTCAGCTCAAGATTAAGGGATGGGTTCGCAACACACCTGAAGGCAATGTTGAAGCGCACATCCAGGGAGATGAGTCGTCTGTTGAAAAAATGCTTTCATGGTGCTCACAGGGCCCACCGGGCGCAATTGTTGAAGGTATTGATGTCAGCGAAGCAAGTCCGAACGAAGAGTTTAAGGCTTTTAATATCCGCTATTATTGATTTTATTTCATGCTTGCATATGAAATCCCTTTGGTATAAGAATTTTTCGCTCCTTGCTCCTTAATTGGGGCTACAAATCCACAAGGAGGATTTCATGAATCTTTACGAGATTATGTTCGTCTTGAATCCCGACATAGGGGAAGATGAACGGGAAAAGGCAACTACCCGCCTGAAGAACACTATCAGCAAGAACAATGGTGACATCATCCGCTTCGACGACATGGGCTTCAAAAGTCTTACGTACAAGATCAAGAAAAAATCAAGGGGCCACTTTTTCCTGATCAATCTGGAAGGTCCGGGCTCTATGGTCGCAGAGATCGAACGGTTCCTGCGTCTCGATGAAAATGTTATACGATTCGTCGTTGTAAGGCTTGATAAGCACGTGACAAGACAGGATCTCGAGCCGAAGGTTGAACCCCAGCCCGAGACATCTCCGGCGCCAGCGCCGGCACCAGAACAGGGGGAGGTAGGAGCTTAACATGCAGGATAGACCGCCAAGAACTTCATCAGGCAGCAAAAAGCCATATTATAAGAGGAAGACATGCAGGTTCTGTGAAGAGAAGACACTGCCCATAGACTACAAGGCACCGCATGTGCTTAAGGACTTTATCACTGAACGAGGCAAGATCTTGCCGAGACGCATCACAGGCACCTGTTCGCACCACCAGAAGAAGCTGGCCACGGAGATAAAGAGGGCAAGGATCATGGCCCTTATTCCATTCACCGTGCACGACTAGAGACATGCCCCTTATGGGTGGAGACAGGAGGACCCTGTGGATTATCATAGGGGCCTTCTTTATTTTTTGTGTCTTGATAGTCACGGCAACTGAGTTGGCATTGCCTGCTGCAATGATATTCCCGGCTGCATACTATATGTATGCAGAACGGATATCGTACAGATGGCCGGGGCTTCTCGCTTGTGCACCGCTTACGCTTTCGCTGATCCCGGCATTCTCCTTTGGCGCCATGATATACGCTACTCTTCTGGCAACAGCTCTCATGATGCACTATTTATTAAAGAGGGGAGACATCGGACTTGCTGTTGCAGCGCCATCCCTTCTGATCTTTGCTTTTGTGGCAGCGAGCATTTTTTCAGTATCTTATAATAGCGGCAGTACTATTGAAGAACTGTTGACCAAATGGGCAGCACAGGTAGTAGGCGAGATGATGAAGGTTTCTGAAAGTGCGCTCTCTTCGAGCGAACAATCTGAATTTAAACAGAACCTTCAGACCTTTCAGGTAATGATCGTCACGCTTTTCCCATCAATAATCATATCAAGTTTAGCGGTTGTCATGTGGGGAAATCTGCTCATTGTAACCAGGAAAATCAAGACTATATCTGTTAAAGAATGGAAAGGCCCGGACTGGATTGTTGCATTTTTCATCCTTGCAGGATTGTTTACCCTGCTTGAGCATAAAATTCTCCAGACAATAGGTCTCAATCTCTTGGTCATTGTAGGGCAGGTCTACTTTTTCCAGGGGCTCGCAATTGTCTCGGTTTTCATGGATGAACGCAAGTGGCCCGGTTTGATTCGGTGGCCTATTTACATTTTAATCTTGATCCAGATATATATGATGATTATTGTAGCCGGATTCGGTTTGTTTGACACCTGGTTTGACTTCAGAAAAAGGATACGAACACCAAAAGGAGATATACAATGAAGGTAGTACTCTTAGAGACGATCGATGGTCTGGGCAGCGTGGGCCAGGAGGTAAAGGTTAAAGATGGCTATGCCAGGAACTATCTTATCCCCAAGGGATTGGGACTCCTGGCGACCGATTCCAACATTAAGGCCTTTCATGGCAAGATACAGGCACGCATCAAGTCTGAGGCCAAATCAAAGGAACATGCTGCTAAACTCGCTAGTGAGTTATCTGCTGTTACCTTACAATTCAAGGTCAAGACCGGTCAGGAAGGAAAGCTGTTCGGGTCTGTCACCAATGCCGATATCTTTGATGCCCTCAAAGAGAAGGGATTTGAGGTAGACAAGAAAAAGATCATCCTGACAGACGCCATCAAGCATGTGGGTACGCATGAGGTCGCAGTCCGCCTCTTTCCGGAAGTGATGGCTCACATAAAAGTGGAGGTGGTACCAGAGCCACAAGGCGAATAATATGGATTCTTCGCCGATTTCTCCTCCCCACAACAGGGAAGCAGAAGAATATATACTTGGAGGGGTTCTCATGGAGAACTCCTCATTTGATACTGTGTCGGAGATTATCACTCCAGCTGATTTCTATGCAGAGCGGAACAGGATTATCTTTGAGGAGATGATCCGACTCATGGATAAAGGCCTGCCTATCGATCTTGTATCGCTCACAGAGGCTGTCGAGGCAAGAGGGAGGCTTGATAAGGTTGGTGGCGCATCATATATTTCTCAACTCTCAGATAACATACCAACCACCGCAAACATTGAATATTACGCACGGCTTGTAAGGGAAAAGTGCATCCTCAGGTCCTTGATCACCGGAGCCGGCGAGATAATCAAGTCAGCAAGGTCGCCTGCCGGAGAGGTCTCTGATGTACTGGACTCTGCAGAGCAGATTATTTATGCCATCAATAAACAGGTCAAGGACAGGAAAGGCGGCCTTACCAGGATCGGCGTTCCTCTGCATGACCTGTATCATAATCTAAGCCGCATGGCCAAAGGAGAGATCGATCAGGGCGTAGTCCCTTCGGGATTCAGTGAACTTGACAGCCAATTGCTTGGGGGCCTGCACAAATCCGACCTCATAATAGTTGCAGGCAGGCCTTCCATGGGCAAGACCTCGCTGGCAATAAACATTGCCCAGTATGTTGCGGTAACCGAACAACTTCCCGTTGCAGTTTTTTCTCTTGAAATGGGTATCGAGCAGCTCGTGCTGAGGATGTTGGCCTCTGAGGCATGGATAAACCAGAGCCATGTGCGCTCCGCCACTGCACTTTCCATGCTTAAGAAAGAAGATTGGAGCAAACTGCTGGAGGCTTCGGGAAAACTCTCGGAGGCACCCCTGTATATTGACGACACACCAGGCATATCACCCATGGAGATCAGAGCCAAGATCCGCAGGCTCATATCCCAGGCAGATGTACGCATGGTCGTTGTGGATTATCTTCAGCTCATGACTATCAAAGGCCGGTCTGACTCCAGAGAACAGGAGATTTCTGAGATATCCAGGACATTGAAGGCTATAGCCAAGGAATTCAACATACCGGTCGTAGCGCTCAGTCAGCTCAATAGAAGGGTAGAGGAGCGCGGTGATAAGAGGCCTATGATGTCGGATCTCAGGGAATCCGGCGCCATAGAGCAGGATGCAGACGTTATCTGCTTTATCTATCGAGATGATGTGTATAATTCAGAAAGCCCGGAGAAAGGCATTGCCGAGATTATCGTTGCTAAACACAGGAATGGGCCTACAGGTACCATAAAACTTAAATGGATACCTGAATATACAAAATTCTGGGAGCTTGACTTAAGGCATTAAGACCTTAGCCTTAATCCCAGATATCAAATTTTCTTCCTTCGCATGGGATATTCGTGCCCTATATGGACGTCTTCAGCAAGGATTGAATTATGTTTTTCAATGGCAGCCTTGATCCGTTGAAGAGATCTCAACTCAATTTGTCGTACACGCTCCCTGGTCACACCGATCAGGTCAGCTATATCCTTGAGAGTGGCCGGCGGGTCACAGAAGAATCTCTTTTCAATGATGAATACTTCCCTATTGCTCAGGATGGGTGGATCTGAACGCAAAAGGTTAAGCAAGTAGGCATGCCTCTCCTTGATTGAGTAGAAATCATCTGGATCCGGCCCCTCATAGAGAATGTGTTCCATGAGACTTTCTTCATTCTGGGACTCTCCGGTAATAATGCTATCCAGAGATACGAGGCCTTTGGCATGGGTGAGCCTGCCTGTATGCACCTGATAGCTTTTATGGATGAAATTTTTGATATAGGCCTTAATCCACCATATGGCATAGCAGATGAATCGAACCCCCAAGTCAGGATCAAATCGGGTTAGGGCCTTCACAAGACCCATATTTCCCTCCTGCACTATCTCGAGAGGACCATAACCAAGGTAGAAATACGGCCGGCCGATTTTTAATACGAAACGCAAATTAGAAGTGATAATCTTCTTCCCGGCATCTATGTCGCCCTGCTTATACTTTCGAGCAAGATCCTGCTCTTCTTCTGGGGTGAGGATGGAATAGTCTTTGATCTTCCGGGTATAGTTTTCAAAATCCGAAGACGGATATCTGCTCCCCATAGACCCTCCCCAAATTTCGGATATTTTAGAGTAGCTCATATCTTACACAAAAACAAGAGGCATAATATGTAAAAGATATGCAAACAAAAAAAGACAATAAATAAAAGGCATTGAACTATGCTCAAGGAATGCGAAGATGGCGTACGTTTCACATACATTGAGAGCTCATTCATTTGTTATCATTTTGTATTTCTAGATCATTGATTATAGATCTCTTTTTATAAGAGTGGATATAGACAATCAAAACAACAGTCATGCAGCCATCTACTGCAATGAAAACACGGATTACATCATCATGAGCAAAGTTTATAGTACCTCAAATATCATTGCAATAATTCAATACCGAAGATACATAGACCTCGGGTCGCAATCTTATTTATTTCCAAGGAATAGAGTTATGGAAGACAAATATTTCTCCCTGCAGATCGAATCTATGGCTTATGGAGGCAGCGGTGTAGGACACAGAGAGGATGGCAAGGTGGTTTTCATACCCCGGGTTATCCCTGGAGAGAAGGTTGCCGCAGCTATTAGAAAAGAACATAAGAGTTATATAGAAGCTGAGATTAAGGAACTCCTGGAGGCATCACCTTACCGGGTAACGCCACCATGTCCGCATTTTTATGAATGTGGAGGATGTGACTGGCAGCATATTATGTATCGAGAACAGATTGCGCTTAAACAGGAAATCCTGAAGGCGCAGATAGCTGCAAAAATCCCAAAAACGGACTTGTTCTTTGATAATCCGGAGATATCGTCAAAAGAATTTGGATATCGTTGTCATGCAGTCGTGCAATGTATGCATAAAGAGGGATTTGACTTTGGATTCTTCCGAAAACAATCAAATACTATTACTCCGTTTGACAAGTGCCTCATACTCAACGAACATTGTCAGACAGTACTTAATCAGCTCAGGAAGATGTTAAGAGACCATCTGGTTGCAAGTCTCGACTTCATTGAGATCCATGCACCCATGGACGAGGTTCTTATACGGGTCTTTCTGAGAGGGGCGCTTTCAAAAGATACCCTGGATTTTTTTCAGAGTGTTTATAAGGTTGTAGGCCTGAGCGGTATATCAATTATTTCCAAGGACAACCTATGGCGTGAACATGTCTTTGGCAAACGCTGCTGTTCCTATGACATCACCGTGCATGGCAGGAAAGTTTTGCTTGCAGGCAGTTTCGGTGGATTCATCCAGGCAAACATGGATATGAATCAGAGACTTGTTGAATATGTTCATGATAGCACCAAAGGATCTAAGAAGCTGATCGATCTTTATAGCGGCGCTGGAAACTTCAGCATACCGTTGTCTTTCCAGGCAGATGAGGTGCTTGCCGTGGAGCAGGACGAGGGACTGGTAAAAACAGGGGCCGATCTTGCCCGTAAAAATGGATGCAGAAACATACGGTTCATAAACGAAAAGGCTGCCCGAACATTAAAATGGCTGGAAATGGAAGGTGTTTCGTTTGATGCAGTTGTCATGGACCCACCCAGGGAAGGAGCCCAGGATATCGTTCACATTATTCCAAGAATGAAGATGGACAAGGTTGTGTATATATCCTGCAATCCATCCACCCTTGCCCGGGACCTTGCCATTCTCATAAATGAAGGATTCAAATTAAAGAGTGCACGTTTTTTCGATATGTTTCCACAGACCTTTCATATCGAATCGGTTTCGGTCCTCGAGCGATAAAATCCACTCCATTTTGAGTACTATCTCAAGTAGGCAAAACAGTTTTTAACTAGACAAAGGATTGAGCCGGCTTGTATATGAAACCTGATGATCGTCGGGATCATAAGCAAAGAGGATAACCCAGAAGCCCTTGCCCTTTCCAAGCGGGTTGTCCGCTGGATGCAAGATGCGGGACTACTTTGTCTTATCGAAAACCATATCGCTGATTACCTCAAGATTGAGCATACTGATAACGCATGGACTAATTCGGAAGTCCTTATTGCCATTGGCGGTGATGGAACTTTTCTGAGGGCCGTACGTATGGCTGCACCCCGGGAAATACCTGTTCTCGGAATACATATGGGCAACCTTGGGTTCCTTACCGAGGTCATGGAAGACGAAGTATTAAAAGCCCTGGATGCCCTGAAAAGCGGTCAATACATAAGGGATGAACGAACCATGTTCGAGGTAACCCTCTTAAGGGACGATGTAACTATTGCCTCACAGCATGTGCTCAACGATGTTGTCATCAACAAGGGGGCTCTTGCACGCATTATAGACATTGAGGTGTGGACCGACTCCTCCTTCATCACCTGTTATCGAGCAGACGGCCTCATCATATCCACCCCTACCGGATCAACAGCTTATAACCTTGCTGCAGGCGGACCTATAGTACACCCGCATGTGGGTGCAATCATTCTCAACCCCATATGTCCGCATGTTCTTTCCAACAGGAGCCTCGTACTTCCTGATTCCCAGGAGGTTATCATTGTAGTCAAATCCAGCAAGGCCTCGGATAATATTTATCTTACCCTTGACGGACAGAAAGGACACCCTCTTCAGGCAGGGGACCGGCTTAGCATCAAGAAGGGGTCCAGAAAGGCCATAATGTTGAGATTCCCTCAGAGGGATTATTTCGAAATTCTCAGAAGCAAACTCAAGTGGCAGGAGAGATGATTGATTTTTTAAAGATCTCTTCCATGGCGATCTTTGATGAGATCGAGATTGATTTTACATCAGGGCTCAACTGTATCACGGGCGAGACCGGTGCGGGAAAATCGCTGATACTTGACGCTCTGACCCTTCTCATGGGGGCAAGGGCAGGGCGTGACATGATAAGACCGGGAAGTGATAAGACCATTGTCGAGGCGCTTTTTACGGTTTCAGGCAGTGAGCTGGTCCTGCGAAGGGAGCTTTATCCCACAGGCAGCAGCCGGTGTTACGTTAATGGAAAGCTTACAACCTCTGCCGGTCTCGTTGAAGTGTCTTCAGGACTTATACACATTTACGGTCAGCATGATTATCAGGACCTGTTGAACCCCAGGCAGCACATGAAGATACTTGAAGATTATGCAGGCATAAGCAGGGACAATGTGGAAGCATCATATAAGGGGTATATCCAGGCAGAAGAGGCCTACAAAGAGCTCAAGTACCTGATCGATTCATTCATGCAGGAAAAAGAATATCTGGAACATTGCCTTAAGGAATTGACTGCCGCGAGCATCCAGGAAGGAATGGAAGAAAGACTCACACAAGAACTCCAGACAGCACAAAAAGCCTCAGAGCTCAAACAGACTGCATTGACTGCCCAGGAACTTATCTACACAGGAACCCCATCCATTACAGACCTCACTGCCGAAGCCCGCCAGCAGATAAACCGTATAGTAGTTCATGACCCATCCATGGAAAAACTGGTTCATTCAATGGACGAGATCAAGGTTCAGCTTGAGGACATGCATGTGGAGCTCCGAAGCAGGATCGATGCTTATGAATATGACCCCCAGCGCATTGAAGACCTTGAAGAACAGCTCAATACCCTGCGTGAGCTCAAGAGAAAGCACCGCACGGATGAGACCGGGCTCATCAGGCTCACCGCAGAGATGCAGCAGAAGCTCGGCATGCTCGATGAATCGGGAAACAGTACCACAAACGCAAAAAGAAAGGTGGATGAAACCCGCAGCAGATATCAGGAAACGGTTAAGACTTTCCTGGAAAAGAGATGGCGTGCTGCAAAAAGACTTTGTAAGAGAATCAATGCAGATCTTAAAGACCTCGGCATGCCGGGTACCGATTTCAGGGTATCGCAGCTGATGCCTGAAGATTTTGATAAGGCATTCATTGATATTGAGGGTAGGGCTGTTTCACCCAATATCCTCATGAAAGGCGACTTCCTTATCTCCACAAATGTCGGCCAGAATGTTTTGCCGCTGGCCAAGATTGCATCAGGTGGGGAATTGAGCCGCATCATGCTTGCAATAAAGGTCTCGCAGAAGGCCTCATCTGAAGCAACCCTGATATTTGATGAGATAGATGCGGGTATCAGCGGGCAGACCTCCATTGCTATTGCCCATAAGCTCAAGGAGCTTTCCGGGCATGCCCAGGCCATAGTGGTCACACACCTCCATCAGGTAGCATCTGTCGCTGATTCACATTTTGTTATCACCAAGACGGTCAGGGACAGGACGACATCATCGGCCCTTCAAAAGGTTAGAAACACTGACAGGGTCAATGAACTTGCCCGTATGATGGGCGGCGACTCCCCGAGCCAAAATGTTATCGAGCATGCAAAGGAGCTGGTAAGATCGCATGAAGGGCGGCCCTTGCTGGAAAACTAGGCTTTTGATTTGCATTTGACTTTTCAAGACCTTGGTGGTCTATGTAGGAAAATTTGCTTCGATGGATATTGTTGCATGATACGAAAACCAGCCATAGCTGAAGCAGCTGAGATAAGAAATCTCATAGACCCGTTTGTGAAGGAAGGCTTACTCCTCCCAAGGTCTCTCCACTCGGTGTATACATCTATCAGAGATTTTTGGGTATACACAAATGAAGAGGACACTACTCTCATCAAGGGTTGCTGCGCGCTTCACATCTCATGGGCTGATATAGCCGAGATCAGGACTCTGGCCGTACGCAGGGAATGCCAGGGAAAAGGCGAAGGTGCCGGGCTTGTAGGTGCATGTCTCCAAGAGGCCCGTAACCTTGGACTGAAGAAGGTATTCACGTTGACCTATGTGCCGGATTTTTTTAAGAAACTCGGTTTTATCGAGGTTGACAAGACTAAACTGCCTAACAAGATTTGGGCTGACTGCATCCACTGTCAGTATTTCCCAGACTGCAGGGAGATTGCACTCATATATGATCTTTAAGAGGTGAGCGTGGGACTTGTAGAAACGATGGAAAGGGCATGTGCCCTGCTCAGAAAAAAAACAATTAAAGATTTCGAGGTATTCGGGATTTTTTCCGACGCTATCCGCGCGGAATCAAAACATGGAGAAGTTGATTTTCTCAACCGTTCATCTGAAAGCGGCATCAGCATACGGGTGCTCATGGATGGCGCCATTGGCTTTTCTTATGGGAAAGATGCAGATGACGCACTGATCGATGCAGCAATAACTTCTGCCAGATATCAGTTTAAAGACAAACACAACCAGTTTCCAAGCCTTATAGGCGGATATCCTGGTATCGATGCATTTGATCAGAATATAGCCTCACTGGGCCCGGATGATTGCATAATGAGATCCATAGAACTGGAACAATCTGCAAGGGACGCGGATCCGCGTGTGGAGAATATTAGAAAGGCATCATTCTCACGCTCCTGTGCGAATATTCAGATACTCAATTCCCATGGCATACAATCATCTTATTCAGTAACATCCTTAGCTGCCTCCCTCATGGTCACCGTAAGGCAGAACAGTGATGTTCAGTCAGGCTATGATTTCGACTTCAGCCATTCTTTGTCAGGCTTCGATGTCGTCAGGATAGGCAGATCCGCCGTATCACGGGCTGCCCGGATGCTCGGCGCAAGGCAGCTAAAGACCACGAAAATACCTGTTCTCTTCGACCGGGACACAACCTCAGAGATGATCGAGTTTATCTCCGATGCCTTTTTAGGAGAATATGTCATCAAGGGCAAGTCTGCACTTAAGGATAAGCTTGGCAAGAAATGTTTCTCTAAATGTATCAAGATATCCGATAATCCCCTGGACACTCGCTCTGCAGATTCCTGCCCTTTTGATGGAGAAGGGGTCCCTTCACAAGAAACCATTTTGGTCAATGATGGGTCCGTAATTGCCTTTCTCTATGACACGTATTGGGCAACTCTTGCCGGCAAACAGTCTACAGGCAATTCGGTGCGGGGCGGATACCGGTCATGGCCGCAGCTGGGCATACGGCACGTATGCCTTGAACCCGGCTTAATACCGATATCCAAGCAACTTGAGGTTCTGCCTCTTGCGCTGAAAGTAACCGACATCATGGGTATGCATACGGCAAATCCCATAACCGGCGAGCTATCTGTCGGCATAAACGGAATCCTCCTGGAAAAAGGTGTTCCGGCTTATCCCGTTCGCGAGGCAGCCCTATCGGGTAACATCTATGATATGTTCACCCGCGTAGTGGCAGTTGGGGACGATCCGAGAGGTTTCGGGCATGTCCTTTGCCCTTCGATCCTTGTGGATACCGTAGATATAAGCTCCCAGTGAGATATTTTTCGCGGCATACAATCAAAGATAGCTGTTGAAATGAATTCCTTGCTATCCTATGTATCTTAACAAGAATAATCCTTTATGACGCAATAGGGACCAACAAATATGTTAGAATGGCTGATCAAAATATTCGGCAGCAAAAATGAACGTGAGCTTAAAAGACTTGCCCCGCTTGTTGAAAAGATAAACTCTCTTGAAGGGGGTATGCGAGCCAAGAGCGATTCCGACCTCAAGGCCATGACACCTTATCTGAAAGAGAAGCTTGATAATGGGGCTGGTCTCGATGATATCCTTCCAGAGGCCTTTGCTGTTGTTCGGGAAGCATCCCAAAGAACATTGGGTATGAGGCCCTTTGATGTCCAGCTCCTTGGCGGCATAGTCCTTCATGAAGGAAAGATCGCCGAGATGAAGACCGGTGAGGGAAAGACCCTGGTTGCCACCATGCCTGTATATCTCAATGCCCTTGCAGGCAAAGGGGTGCACGTAGTCACGGTGAATGACTACCTTGCCCACAGGGACGCTGAATGGATGGGCGCCATCTACCGTTTCCTCGGGCTTGAGGTGGGTGTCATAGTTCATGGCCTGGATGATAACCAGCGCAAGAAGAACTATAATGCTGATATCACCTACGGAACCAATAACGAGTTCGGGTTTGACTACCTGCGCGATAACATGAAGTTTGCCTTTGAGGACTATGTGCAGAGGGATTTTTTCTATGCAATAGTTGATGAGGTAGACTCAATCCTCATCGATGAGGCAAGGACCCCGCTCATCATTTCAGGGCCTGCCGAGGAGTCCACATCAAAATACTATGATGCAAACAATGCCATCAAGGACCTGCTCAAACAGAAGGATGCAGAAGGCGGGCTCTATGTAAAGGATGAGAAGACCAACAGCGTCGTTCTCACGGAAGAGGGCATTGAGTTCATGCAGAAACGCCTTGGTAAGGCCAACCTCTATGACCCGGGTGAATTCGAGACGGTCCATCACCTCAATCAGGCCCTCAAGGCTCATTTGCTCTTTTCCAGGGATGTGCACTATGTGGTCAGTGAAGAAGGCGAGGTGGTCATCGTAGATGAGTTCACAGGCAGGCTCATGCCAGGGAGACGCTATTCCGAAGGCCTACATCAGGCACTGGAGGCCAAGGAGGGTGTAAAGGTTGCCAATGAGAACCAGACGCTGGCCTCCATAACTTTCCAGAACTACTTCCGCATGTATGATAAACTCGCCGGCATGACAGGCACGGCAGAGACCGAGGCATTAGAGTTTAAAAACATTTACGGACTTGATGTTATGGTGATTCCTACAAATATGTCCATGATCAGGATAGATAATCCTGATGTGATTTATAAGTCGGAAAAAGAAAAGTACAATGCTGTTATAAGACAGATACTCGAATGCTATGAAAAGGGCCAGCCGGTTTTGGTAGGAACGAGCTCTATCGAGAACTCAGAGAAGGTGGCAAACCTCCTCAAGCGTAAAGGTACCCCCCACAATATCCTCAATGCCAAGCACCATGAGCGTGAGGCTGAGATCATAGCCCAGGCGGGAAGAAAGGGTGGCGTTACCATCGCAACCAACATGGCAGGCAGGGGTACAGACATAAAACTCGGGGGCAACCCTGAGTACTTAACCAGACAGCGCATCAGCCCGGGTGATGATAACTATAAAGAGATATTTAACAAATTTACTTTGCAATGTGAGAAGGAGCATAAGGAAGTAGTCGATGCCGGCGGGCTTTTCATCTTGGGAACCGAGCGTCATGAAAGCAGGCGTATTGATAACCAGCTCAGGGGAAGGTCGGGCAGGCAAGGAGACCCTGGTGAATCGCGATTTTACCTCAGCCTTGAAGACAATCTCATGCGTATATTCGGTTCAGAACGTATTGGCACGATCATGGATAAGCTCGGGGTAAAAGATGACGAACCCATCGAACATAATCTCATCAGCAAGAGCATTGAAGGTGCCCAGAAAAAGGTCGAGGGAAGGAACTTTGAAATCCGGAAACATCTTCTTGAATATGACGATGTGATGAACAAACAAAGAGAGGTCATATACTCAACACGTAGAAGGATACTCTCGGAAGGGAATCTGAAAGACCTTGTAGAAGAGATGATCGGCGAGGTCTTGGAAGAAACTTATGATATCTACATACCCAAGAAAGGGGCAGTGTCTGACTGGGACATTGAAGGCTTCACGAATTGGGTGAAGAACATCTTTGACATTACCATAGATCTCACCGTTGAAAAGGGAACTACTCGTGATCAGCTTCATGAGAAGATAAGTAGCGCCATATTGGAGTATTATAACCTGCGTGAACAGGAGTTTACCCCTGATGTGATGCGTATGGTGGAGCGGCATTTCCTTTTGTTAACCCTTGATACGCTCTGGAAAGACCATCTCCTATCCATGGACCACCTTAAGGAAGGGATAGGTCTGCGCGGATATGGCCAGAAGAATCCCTTAAGAGAATACCAGAAAGAAGGCTTTGATATGTTTGTTTCCACACTATCGCGAGTCAGGGAACTCTCTTTGGAGAGGGTCTTCAAGGTCCAGATCCAACGGCAGGAGGATGTTGAAAAGGTATCCCAGCGGGAGCGCCGGCAGCGTATTCAACTGGGCAGAGGGCCTGGTGACAAACCGCCCACTGTCAAAAGAATAAACAAGAAGGTAGGCAGGAACGACCCATGCCCATGCGGCTCAGGTAAAAAATATAAGCAATGTTGTGGAATTGAGGCATGATTCCCAGGGGATTCAGCTTTTCGGCAGTAAATGCCGGGATTAAAACACCTGCTTATCAGGGTCTCGACCTAGGGCTCATATCGTGTTCAACCCAGGCTGTCCTTTCAGGTGTTTTTACACGCAACCTGATTAAGGCAGCTCCCGTTCTGATTGGTATGGATCTGGTTAAAAAGGGAACAGCCAGGGCGATAATCGCCAATGCCGGCAATGCAAATGCATGTACCGGCCAGCAGGGCCTTGACGATGTACATGTGATTCAGAAGGCAGCAGCAAGCCGGCTTGGTGTCATGACTGACGAAGTGATTCCCATGTCCACCGGGACCATCGGTGTTAAGATGCCAGTAGACAGGATTCTCCTGAAGATCCCCCTGCTTGTGGAGAGTTTGTCCTATGATAAAGATAGTTTTGCCCGTTCCATAATGACCACTGATACCTTTCCCAAAGTTGTTTCCAAGCGGGCAGGGGAGGCTTGCATATTAGGGTTTGCAAAAGGGGCAGGCATGATTGCGCCTAATATGGCAACAACCCTTGCCGTTGTGCTTACTGATGCCGTTATTGACAAGCAACATCTTGATATTATTATAAATAATACTGTTGAGCAGACATTTAATGCTATCACCATTGACGGTGATATGTCTACCAACGATACTCTGATCGCGCTTTCATCAGGGCTTGTGCAGGCTGACATGGAAGAGGTCAGCCTTGCAATCACCTCGGTTATCAGGGAACTTTCCTTGATGATCGTTCATGATGGTGAAGGAGCAACAAAGTTTGTCACCATCATGGTATCTGGGGCAAATACCACCAGCGATGCGCGAACAATAGCCATGGCTGTTGCAAATTCATTATTGGTGAAGACCGCACTGTTTGGTGCCGATCCCAATTGGGGCCGGATAGTCGCTGCCGTAGGTTATGCAGGTGTGCATATAGACCCAGCATGCATATCTATTCACATCCAGGGACTTAATGTGGTTGAAAACACCATGGAATCCTCCACGTTTACTGAGGAAGACCTTCACCAGGCACTAGCCGAAAAAGAGATAACCATTCAAATCAATGTCGGGAATGGCCCTGGAAGTTTCACGGCATGGACCACGGACCTGACTTATCGCTATGTTGAAATCAATGCCCAGTACCGGACCTGATTTTTCATAAAGGAACAAAGGACAAACGAGGCGGACATCATGATTTAAATAAAGCCGATAATATATGTTATGTTAAATAAGATATTTGTCAGTTGTTTCCTTGTTCATGCAGACCAACCCTAACGCCAAAAGGAACTTCGGGCAGGTGTTAGCATTTTATCCTATGATTTATTTCGTACCTTTCGTGGTTAGGCCAATATTATAACAAGCCCCCCCTCTTCTTGAATTATCTATAACTCTTTAAAGATTTTGACCGGATCGAATTTTTGCACATGATAAAAAAATACCTATTCAATAAAAACCCTGTAACCCGACAAAAATAGGATAGTCTCATTGGTTTTAGGACGCAGGAACACCTTGCCCTGCATAATAAAATGCAATACAGGGCAAATTATGAAAACTCTTTGCGAAGTCTCATGAATCCACGGTTTACAGGGTATAGCACTCTCATTATCACCTTATTGACATTTTCGAATCTCAACTCTCTAATAAATCCATACCATAGTAATGGTCTTTGTGATAAATTCATGACTAAAGAATATTGTTGTTTGTGAATCTGGAGAACCAAATGCAAAAAAGGGCTATTGATTCATAAATTTTATGGAAAAATATGATGTTATTATAGTTGGAGGGGGTCCAGCCGGATCTACCGCCGGATACATCCTTGGAACCCTTGGAATTCACACCCTACTGATAGATAAGAGTGTGTTTCCGCGGAAAAAACTCTGCGGGGGTGTATTAACACATAAGACGCTCAAACTCTTGGACAGGGTGTTTAAAGAAACGGATAAAACCATAGAACATGCTGGTGTCATTAACTATTTAACAAATGGGTATGATATATATTTCAAAGATACCTTGATGTCCCATGGAACTTCAAAATACCCATTTATCTTTGTAGACAGGTACGTCTATGATAATTTTCTTCTACAAAAGGTTAAGAACGCCGGGGTCAAGGTAATTGAAGGTGATAAGGTAAAAGATTTTGATCCTGAGCGTAATGCTCTAACAACTTCATCGGGGAAGACCTATAATGCGCAATTCATCATCGGCGCTGATGGTGTGCACAGTGTCGTGCGCAGATATCTGCCAAGGCACTATATTCACAACAGAAATTGGGAATATAATCTAGCAACAGCATTAGAAATTACTGTTCCTCGAAATGAATTCCAGCAATATTTAAAATATCCGATTATTCAATTTGGATATATAGACTGGGGGTATTCTTGGATATTCCCCAACAAAGACGAGATTATAGTAGGACTTGGTGGGTTGAACAGAAAAAATAATAAACAAATCAAAAAGATTTGCTATGACTATATCTCTGCCGTAGCGCCCTCTTTTATGATAAAAAATCAGCAGGGTATAAAGATTTACGGACATCCTGTGCCAAGCGGAAATTACCTTTCAAAGCCTGTCTATAAAAATACTGCGCTTGTTGGAGACGCTGCCGGGTTCTCTGACCCTATATCCGGTGAAGGTATCTACCAGGCGCAAAGAAGTGCAGAAATTGCCTCACTGAGCATATTCAACTCATTGAAAAATGAGGTATCTCTCGAAAAGACCTATGTAAGGCTCCTTAAAAAACACGTCCTCCCGGATCTTTTCTATGCAAAGATTTTAAGATGGTTTATTTTCAAAGCATTAAACAATCTGAATCTTGATCACATAGAGATGTTGATAAAGCGTGGTGAAGGTAAGGCGATCGATCTTGTCCATGGCATGAGAACATATAAATTATTAAGAAAAATTGAAGGGATACATGATGATGTTGTTGTGTAGATCAATAGCCCTGGTTATTCCAGGGGTGCAGACATGAAGATAGTGCAAAGCATACTCTTTGAAAAACCTGGTGATCAAAATACCGATGTTTGCATCGATACGGTTAAACAACAAATCAAAGAGCATGGGATTGCCTATGTCGTGGTGGCCTCTACAACCGGAAAAACGGCCCTATCCTTTTATAGCAACTTGAAAGAAACTTCGGCGAAACTTATAATTGTTACCCATAGCGTAGGCTTCAAGGAACCTGGGAAAGACGAGTTTGATCAAGATACAAGGAAATACCTGGTTGAAAAAGGTGTACCCATCTATACCGGAACCATCCTCACGCACTCCCTTGAGAAGTCCCTGATGGATGATTTTCACGGCATATATCCAGGCTATATCATTGCTAATACTCTTCGCCGATTTGGTGAAGGGACCAAGGTGGCAGTCGAAATTGTCATGGAGGCAAGTGATGCCGGTCTTGTACCGGAAGATGCCGAAGTCCTTGCAGTAGCGGGTACAGGCTATGGAGCAGACACGGTGCTTCTCATCAAGGCCAAGCCATCAAAGCGCTTCCTGAACCTGGAGGTACTGGAGATATTGGCCAGGCCTAGGGGCAGAAAATAAATAAATTATTGCAAAGAACAATGATCAGTGTAATTGAAGATAATGAGAATGAATAAAATAACATTCATTGTGATGATGATAACTGTAGCTCTCTTACTCCCTTTATCGGAGAAGACTGTTCTTGCAGCCAACACGGACACCCCGGACAAGCATAAAATATCAAGGATTATTATTGATCCCGGTCACGGGGGAAAGGATCCTGGGGCTATAGGGCCGGCAGGGGAGAAAGAGAAAAATATAACTCTGGACGTGAGCAAAGAACTTGCAGCACGTTTGCATGAAGATGGCTTTGAGATCTTTCTCACACGAAAAGATGACTCCTTTATACCCCTAGAAGAACGAACAGCATTTGCAAACAGGAAAAAGGCGGATCTTTTTATCTCAGTCCATGTGAATGCAAATGAGAAAATATCATTGAGGGGTGTTGAGACATATTTTCTAAACCTGACAACAGATGCCTCCGCCCTCAAGGTGGCAGACAGGGAAAACGCCACAGCATCCAAGTCAATGAGTGCTCTCCAGTTCATCATCAAGGACTTGACGCTTAATGCCAGGATTAATGCATCATCACGGTTTGCCTCATCCATACAGAAATCAATTATCTCATCACTCGGTAAGGCTGGTCACGTGAATAAAGATCATGGCGTAAAGCAGGCGCCATTTTATGTCCTGATGGGAGCCCAGATGCCATCCATACTTATCGAGACCGGCTTCATCACCAATGCGACTGAAAGCAAACTCCTGCAAAAAAAATCATATCAAAAAAGTATTGTAAAAGGGATTATCAGCGGGATCAATTTATATGTCTCAAATTCGATCGTTGCCTTTAACAACAGAAACTTATTGAGAGTGAAAGGCCTTAACTAAATCTTCTATCATTTATCTCATAAAGATCAACACCAAGATATAGGACAATACTATGCCTAGATATAAATCATTAACTTATTATATTTCAGCCTTTATCCTTGTCTGCTCATTCAGCCTGATTGGATGGAATTGCGCCCAGGCTGCTGATCAGAAGATTTTTGTTCTCTGTTATCATTCCTTTCTCGGCAACAAACGCTTTGCAGGGGATGTATCCATGCAGGAGCTCAGGGGGCAGATGGATTTTTTCAAGGACAAGGGATTTCAATTTGTCTCCCTCTCAGACATTCTCACAGGTACGGTAAAAGGATCACATAATATTCTCATCGTCATCGACGATGGAAATGAAAGCGTGTACCGGGCCTATCATGACATATTCAAACCGAGACATATCAAACCTGTTCTCGCCATCTATCCCGGCATTATCGGAAAGAAGTCCTATGCCCTGACCTGGGAGCAGCTCAAAGGGCTTTCACAAGACGGCTGTGACATAGCTTCCCATGGCTTTTACCACCTGCATCTGAACCAGAAGCTTTACGATCAGGACAAGTCTGCATTTATCAAGGAGATCAATGGTTCCAAGGAGTTCCTGGAGAAAAAACTGGACGTCAAGATCCTTGCCATGGCTTATCCCAACGGGATCCAATCGGAGATTACGAGAAAAACACTGAAAGAGGCAGGCTACAAATGCGCATTTACCATAAAGTGGGGCGCCCTACTCTCTCCCCTTTCTGCCAACAAAGACCCCTTTGAGCTTCCCCGCTATATGATCTATCAGAATAACTGGGGCATGATCTCCAATTCCCTCGTAAAAGCCGCAGGCAATTAAATACAACTGTTTCCGCTCCAGGGCTGCTCGAACCTTATCAGCCAAGGCCTTCAAAGACAAATGGGTTGCATGGTCAGACCCTAATGTTAGTCATTATCATTGACGAGGTTTTGCCCTAATTCTTCCGCCTTTATCATCAAGGCCTTGTTTGCCTCGATTTCGCCTGCCCCCATGGCGCTGCCATAAACCATGCCTACAATGCTGGCCCCAACGAAACCGAATGAATCCTGGAATGTCCTGAGCGCATTGACGCATCCAGAGTCAAAAGGGTCTTCCCCGCCATAGGTCATGGCAATGGCGATCCTTTTTCCTGAAAACGGGTCTATTCCATGCGCGGGCAATGCAAAACAACGGTCCATCCAAATCTTGGTCTGGGCAGACATGTTAAACCAGTACACAGGACTGGCAACAACCCAGGCATGAGCCCCCAACATGTCATTATAGAGTTTCTGCATGTCATCCTTGATGGAACAGCCCTTGCTGCCGGGCTTCTGACAGGCATAGCAGGATTTGCACGGGGATAAATTCAGACCATGGAGAAAGACAGTCTCAACCTTTGCACCTGCTGATCTGGCGCCCTTGGCTATCTGCTCAGCCAACAATGCACTGTTTCCCTTTTTCCGTGGACTGCCTAAAATCACCAGAACTTTCTTCTTATCCTTCATGATGGTTCTCCTTAAGGAATAATTGCCTGAGAAATAGTTATCTGCTTTTGTTAGGGCTGAATCAGGGCACTCTTATTCAATTTATCCTTACTATTTCTTATCTTTCAGCATGCTAGCCAGTTTTGCAAAAGGATTATGGGTCATGGCATCAGTCTGATCTTCCAATAGTTCCGTTCCATCACCATCGTTGTCATACCTCCCATGCTCATTGTCATGACAATACACACACAGGTTCTCCCAGTTGCTGCCGTCAGGCGGGTTGTTGTCATGGTTATGGTCCTTGTGGTGAACAGTGAGCATGTTCAGGTTCTTGATGGTAAAATGCCTGCCGCAGCGGGCACATACCCATGGATGAATCTTCAAGGACTGTTCGCGGTAGCCCTTCAAGCGCTCGGCATTGAGCCGACGGGCCTTAGCCACGAACTGATCCATCTCCTCTTTTGTTAACTTGGTTGCTCCTGTCTTGCCGGGCTTTGAGCTTTTGAAATCCATGTTCAAATCTCCCAAAAAAGTCTGTTCATTTATAGAAAAAGACCAATAATACTTCTAAGTCTTCGATGCAGTTACATGATAACCGATCTTCTTGTCTTCCTCTACGGTATGACGAGCAAACCACCCCTCCAGAAATCGGATTACATCGTCAATTGTACCTTTATCATTCAGAAAGTTCTGCATGCGTTTTGAATATTCATCCAACAGAGCTGCATGGGCCTGCTGCTGACGCTCAATTGCAGGATATTTGGTCAGAAACATGATGTTTTCTTCACTCACAAAATGGTATTCTATGTATTTACCGAGCTCGGTCAATAAACGCACAGCAATTGCCTTCTTGTTGCCATATTCTTGAACGATGTTGAGGCGGTTGATCAGTTTTACAAAATCTTTATGTTGCCTGTCGATTTCCTCTATATCGGTAAAATATTCATCTTTCCATTCGATCTGATGCATATTTCCACCTCCCGTCCTATGCATCATAGTGCATATTCCCCATGGACCTGACAAGGGGTCAAATGAAGATATCAATCATCTACGGTCCATTCTTCAATGAGGAGGGGTTAAAATAGAAACAGCTCTTTCTCTTGAGTAATGCGGATGGCTACTTTTTCTTGCCTCCGAAGAGCCCTTGAAGCGTGCTTCCCGCACCCTTTACTACCCCTGCAGCCGCATCCACACCCTCCTTTCCTAGGGAAGCTGCTCCTTTGGCAACCCCGATGATACTAATATTGAGGAGATCGGCCATGGAGAAGGCCATCCGTTGCTTCATGGTTTCGTTCAGCGAGAATTTGGGATTATTGATGTCACCTTCCAGGACAAAGTCCAGGGTAATACTGTTTCCTTTGTCTTTAAGGAATGTCAGCACTGCATCACGGGGGACTCCCATGAAGGTGCCCATAATACCTTTTGACGGGGCGAGGGTCAGGTTTGAGATGGTCATCCTCCCGGGTGCCTTCAGCCTGTTCTTGCGCACATCCGATTGCATATCAAGGTCGAGGGTGCCCTTATTAACACGCGTATCATTTGCCTTTATGAGATAAGATTCAATGGCCTTCAAATCAACTTTTCTGAGCTGCAGCTTAACTGAGGAATCTTTGGTAGAGAGATCAGCCCATCCTGAGATATCAACACGGCCATCCTGATGAATCCCTTTCACTACCCCCT
>CAYMDG010000002.1:9443-22697 GCA_964388905.1 uncultured Bacteriovoracaceae bacterium | reverse complement strand
GTTATGGAATGGATACGATACTGCCCGGAAAAAAAGCTTCGAAAGCTGGGGACTATGGTTACACGATCGGCCCGAATCGTATCGGTTGCCGGCCAGCTGTTCGATCCCTTTATTCGAAGTCCGTCGATAACTACAGCGGTCCAGCCCACCCGGATATCATGAATCTCACTGTCAGGGCCCAGGGCACCAACGACCTTGCCCTTCAGGATTCCCAGTGAAACTCGAAAGCTGACAATGCCGCCAACTATCAGTATGATGAGCGCCAACAGGCCGAGCAACCACCAGCGGTTTCCTTTTTTGTCAGACATGGATTTACCCATTATCATTTTAGGATCTTGCCAAAAAAATACAAGTAGTCAGTTTTTATCATGATAAGGACCTACTTCAGACATTGAAAGATATCCATGCACCAGAGACAGACTGCACAGGGCTCGGTGTTGATATAACAGTCCTGTATGAAATCCTCTCCATCCACATAATCACAAAGGGCAAAGCTACAGTTGAAACAGAAGGGATAATCGTATTTAAGGACATTCCGCCTGAAGTTATTGAAGGCACTATCGTTCCAGATATCCAGGATCATACGGTCTTTCATGCTGCCGAACGACCTCGGTCCTACCGCTTTCTGAAGTCCGTTGATAAAACACCTGTATTGATGCCAAAGGAAGTAACATGGGTGAATGAGACCATCCACTGATACAAAGGCACATCCCTCTTCAACAAATTCACACCTTCGGACGCTCTTGGGAACAACCCCGGGGAGCTTTAAATCAAGCCCGGTCAGAGCGGCCGACTCACGGGCCTTCTGAAAGACTGCCCCGGTTTTTTCCACCCATGAATACTCCATGTCAAAAAGCTTCTGGATGTTCAATGTCACGCCTCTGCTGAACGCATCTGCCATCATGGAGTCCACCAGTTTGATGATCCGCTTGTCTTCCGGGGTTTTTTCATACTTCATGTAGATATCGTGGTAACGCCTGATATCAAGGCCCTTCCTTTCTGCCTGCTGTTGATACTCGAAGAACACTTCAACCGACTCGTCGAGATTTGCATCATAGACAGTCTGAGAAACAAGGTCGGGATGGTATGGGAAGAGATGGGTTACAAGAGCGAAGTCCACACCCATGGAGCCTGCCCATCGGATAGTATCAGGCAGCTCTTCTATGTTATCTCTTCTCAGCACGAACTCGATACCGATTTCCAAGGCGGCGTTCTGTTGTATCCTTGCAAGACGCAATGCCTGCATGGCATTGTGAACACCAGAAAGTTCCCCGCCTTTTCGGATGAGCCTGAACCCTTCAGGATCAACGGCGTCTATAGACAGACAGATCTTGTCCAGTCCTGCATTGATGAGCTCACGAGCAATCCTGTCGTCAATCAAGAGGCCGTTTGTCTGGAAGCCGACCCAGCTTCCCTGGGGCATTTTTTCCTTTGCCATCCGGATGAATTCGTTCAGGTCAGGATGGAGCAACGGCTCGCCTATGCCATTGAGTATCAGGACCTCCGCAGAAGGTAAAGCCGGGAGCAGGGCTTTAAATAAATCAAGGGTCATATCTTGTTCACAAAAGGCATCTTTGCAGATGTTTTTCAAACACATGGGGCATTGCAGGTTGCAGCGTGTCGTAGTTTCAACGATCAGTTTAGTCGGGTGGGGTTTAAGCGCAGGAGATTCGTCAAAAGTCGTCAAAAATCATCCCTCGATGCTCATATCAACTATCTCCATATCGTAGAGATTAATGGACAGGAGCCTTCCCCTCAGCGTTGCCCCTTCACCCAGAAGAACCTTTATGGCCTCAGCCACTTCGAGGCTTGCCACCAGCGCCGGCGAAAAACAGGGATTGCCCAGTTCTGTTTCAACACCCTTTTCCGAGGTGTATCCACTGTAAAGCTTCTGCAAGGTTCTTTCCCCGGGATACTGGGTAGTCACCTGGCCATACCAGCCGGCTATGCTCCCGTGAATCAATGGTATGTTCATGGATTCGCAGACATCGGCAAGGACCAGCCGCATTGGGATGCTGTCCAGGGCGTCCATCACAACCAGGGCCCGGTTTAGAAGGTCTGTGCCGTTATCTTTGGAAAAGGCCTTTTGAAGGGGGATGACCGTGACAGCAGGGTTTATCTCCCTTACCCTTTGGGCCGCTGCAGCTACCTTTGACCCCCCCAGAGTTGTGAGGGTGGCATAGAGCTGGCGATTCAGGTTGTGTTCCTCAAAGACATCAGGGTCTATACAGATAATCCTTCCTACACCGATACGGGCCAGCTCTTCGATGATATACCCACCAAGTCCGCCGCAACCAATCACTGCCGCACAACTTTTGAAAAGTCTCATTTGCTGTTGCCCGGATATGGTTTTCTGGTTCTTTTTGTAGCGTTCAGGAAGCAGTTCCATGGAGAGGATCACCTCTTCAACCTGGATAAAGGAGAGGCCGAATTTCATGACAGCAGCTTCCTGATTGGATAAGGTAATGAAACCGCCTGCGGCATGGGTGCGTAGAAAGTCATGCAGCAGCTTCATCAGCCGCCTCCCACAGGCGGGAATATGGCAAGTGTATCCCCCTCCTTCAAAACAGTTTCAAATTCAGCGTGCCTGCTGTTGACAAAGATGATGGCAGCCTCTTTTTCAGGAATGTTCAGCATGGCGACAACATGGCGGACCACCATGCCTTCACCTCCCTCCATTACCCTCTGGTCAAAGCGTCCGTGGCGGAGTGTTGCAAAGAGTTTTACTGTTATCCTCATCTTTTAAGCTCATGTGTACAATAATAAGGCCGTGTCCGGACGGTTCAACTATGCTCATCCGCCCGGCACGGCCTTGATGTTCATTACCAGTTAAACAAAGAGTCCATTTCCTCATCCTTGACCTGGAAGGTTATATTATGCGGCCCCACAGGATCAGTGTAGAAGAATCGCGGAAGCCTGTCGTCCTCCTTGGTGAAACCTGCCTTGGCATTGAAATCGCGCTCCATCTTGAGCACTTTCTTGCCCAGCGCCGTTACATCGTCACCCGTGAGGTTCCAGCCATAGAAGGCATTCAGGAGGTCGATGAGGGCCTGAAAGGTTTCAGGCTGGTCAAGAACGGCAAAGGCGATGAACAGGCACATGCCCGTAGAGTCGATGGCTGCTGTTGCTATCTGGAGGTTCCGGGACAGCTCTACCTGTCCTTCCGGTTTCAGCGGATCAACATACCCGCCGTTCTTCAGGATGTTGGTTGCTATAGCATACCCGGCGGTGTGATCTGCGCCCATGGGTGTGGTGGCATACGTCACGCCGATGCCCTGGATGGCCCTGGGATCATAGGCCGGAAGCGCCTGGTTCTTCACAACCGGCACCTTCTCAACGCCGAACACCTTGCCTGCCACTGCAGCGCCGCTGCCCAGAATCTTGCCCAGGGGTGTGCCCTTGCCGACTTCCTTGATGAGCTCAATGGCAGCCTTGGCATCGCCGAACTTGGCAACACCCGCCTGCATGGCGACTCCGATGGTTACCCCCATCTCGATGGTGTCCAACCCGAAGTTGTCATCCATGAAGTCCATCTGGGCAATGGCATCCGGGTCATCGATGCCGCAGTTGCCGCCATGGGCCCACACCGTCTCATATTCGGGCTGCTTGGTGACAAAGTGCCCGTCCTTGTCAACAAAGGTGCCGGAGCATCGGATAACGCAACCGCGGTGGCAGGCGTGCGTGGCATTGCCGCCACGTTTGGTTTCCATGTCGGCAAAGGTCTCGCCGCTTATCTTGGATGCCCCTGCGAACTGACCGTCCTTAAAGTTGTAGCCGGGGTAACCGCCTGCCTCGTTGATGATGTTGGTGAGAACATTGGTGCCGTATGCTGGCAGGGCCTGACCCGTGACCGCGTGAGAAGTAAGCCCTGCCACAAACACCTTGTTGGCGGCACGAAATTTCTCAGGGTCTTTGGGCTCGCGGTTCTTGAGACCCGTATCGTCCAGAACAATGACCTTGACATGCTTGGCCCCCATCACAGCCCCAACACCACCTCGGCCTGCATGACGCGAAGGGCGAACCTCTATGTCTGTTATGGCTATTGAAGATGCCGCAAGCTTCATCTCTCCAGCCGGACCGATAGAGATGCAGGTGATTTTGTCGCCATAGGTCTGTTTCATCTTGTCCACCAGGTCGTAATTGGGGAGCAGCTTCAGGTCGTTGTCTTTTTCGATCTTCACGCCATCTTTGTTGATAATGACCTTGTAGAGATCGTCACCCTCGGGTTTGCCTTCGAAGATGATAGCTGCATAACCAAGGCGGGCCAGGACCTGGGCACCCTGCCCGCCCGAATTGGCCTCCTTGATGCCGCCGGTGAGCGGGCTTTTGCATCCAACCGAGATGCGCCCCGACATGGATGCAGCTGTGCCGCTGAGAAAACCTGGCGCAATGACCAGCTTGTTCTCTTTGCCTAAGGGGTGGCACAGCGGCGGAACCTCTTTGGAGATGACGCATGAGGTCATGGCCCTGCCCCCCAGGCCTGCATATTCGCCAAGCCCTTCAACCTTGAACTGTGGGCCCCCCTTGGACCCCATATCAATCCTCAGTATCTTATCCATGTGACCCTCCTTTTTTATGCAGCCTAACTAGTTAAAATATAAGGGTCTGACCAGGTTGAGTCAATGGGCAGTCAGTGACTAACCCGCGAATAATATTATTAATATGCATTTGAAAGCATATTAATGCTATACTGATTCGTCCGGTTGAAAATAGACTACACGGTCAAAATGTCCAGAAGTGCTATTTCACAGTTCGCAGCAAATCATTTGTAACGTAGGGCCGATGAAAAATCTCTTTTCAAGAAAAAATGTGCCATGTGCCCGGTTTATTTTGTAAGCTGCATTCCTGTCCGCAATGCCCTACCCCTCCAAAGCCTCCTTCAAGTCGGCAATGATGTCACCAGCGTGCTCAATGCCCACGGAGAGTCTGAACAGGGTCTCGGTAATGCCGATGCGGATACGCTCTTCCGAAGATATGGTGGCATGCGAGGTGAGAGCAGGAGAGGTGATGGTGGTCTCAACGCCACCCAGGCTCACCGCAGGCTTGATAAGCTTGAGGTTCCTCACGAACCGGTTCGGGTCAAGCTTCTCAGGGTTAATGTCAAAGGAGAGCATGGCCCCATACCCGCTCATCTGCTTTTTGGCTATGTCATGGCCAGTAAAGCCCGGCAGGCCGGGATAGTTCACCCACATTACCTCATTGCATCCCTCAAGAAACTCGGCAATTTTCTGGGCATTGGCCGACTGGCGTTCCACACGCAGGGACAGGGTCTTGAGACTCCTCTCCAAGAGGTAGCAGTCAGGTGCATTCAAGCTCCCGCCCAGGTGACGCGCCAGCATACGAACGGACTCAGCCCTGTCCTTTGAGGCAAGCATGGCACCGCAGCACAGGTCACTGTGCCCGCCCAGGTACTTGGTGCCGCTGTGCACCACAATGTCGATTCCCAGTGAAATGGGGTTCTGGAGTATGGGCGAGGCAAAGGTGTTGTCAATGATGGTAATGATGCCTTTCGCCCTGGCGAACTCCGCTACCTTCCTTATGTCTATGATACTGAGTAATGGGTTGGTGGGCGATTCGATGACCATCACCCGGGTATCTTTGGTGGCTGCCCTGCACAAGGCATCGGCATCCGTTGCGGCAAAGGTATGACTGATGCCCAGGTTCTTGAAATCGTCCGTGGCAAAGGAGTGGGTCCCTCCGTAGAGCTCGTCCATGAGCACCACATGATCTCCTGCCCTGGCAAAGGTCATGATGGCCGTGCTCATGGCCGCCATGCCCGAGCTGAACAAAACCCCTGCCTGTGCTCCCTCCAGGGCGCAGAGTTTGCTCACCACCGCCTCCTGGTTAGGGGTGTTAAAATATCGCGGATATGGAGCCTTTTCCCTGTCAAGGTAGGAGGTGGCAGACGAGGTGAAGATGGGGGTGTTTATGCCGCCCGTAATGTCGTCCCGGTATGTCCCGCTATGCACACAAAGGGTTTCTTTTTTCATGGTTCAATTCCTCCAGAAAGTACAATACATGATCCCGTGGGTTTTTTCCATCTACTGGAGTGATTCAATATTCGACATACAATTCTCTCGAGGGACCTTGCTTTGTAAGGCCGTGTGCATTCGGCTTATGGGCGTAAAAGTTCATCAAAGCTTCCATATGGTTTATAAATTCTAATAGCATATTGTTTTCCACTCAATATCTGGATATACTGAAAAAGTGCAGTATAGTAATCTGTGCAAGACTAAAAGCTCTTCTGGCCTTTCGGCTTGTGATTCGAATCGTTCGACACGGTAATTCGAGGTGAAGATGTTTGAAAGAAAACATGAAAAACTTGCTCCTATGTCGGTTTTTATCAGAAGAATGGCCGCGTCTGTTGCCATGGCAGGATTTTTCATTGCCTTTGCTTTATCCATCGGGATTTCAGGCTATCATTGGATAGCGGGATTTGATTGGCTCGATTCCTTTTTAGAGGCGTCTATGATTCTTGGTGGAATGGGGCCTGTCAATCCCCTTGCGACGTCCGGTGCAAAAATATTTGCCTCCTTATATGCGCTTTTCAGCGGGTTGGTATTTATAGCAATAATGGGAATCGTCCTTGCCCCGGCAACTCATCGGATGCTGCATAAATTTCACATTGATGAAGAGGATCTGCAGTAGTAATCCAGTACAATTGCTAAAAATATTACTTGCCCTATCACATGACAAGATCATCTGTGCTTGCATGCTGGACATATCTGTTCAACAGACTGAGCCGCTTATTATCGTGTCAGCAAGTCATTTGGCCGGTGATGCCTTGCAGTCATTACCCTCATGGCTCCACGATGTGATTGTGCCGGTTTGATCCAGAACAAAACTGGTTTTACACCACAAGATCTTCTTATAAATATCCGGGGTACCAATGTAATTTTCTGGTAACATGGATAGATACGGCTCCCCGACATTTTTTTCCACGACACGGTACCTGCTGTATTCAATTACTGTTCTCCCATCCGGAAGGTTATAGCTTTTGTTCGGTTGTCCGAAAATCAATACCAGGTCGTCTTCATTTGAACCGATCAAGGCATTCAATGCCTCTTCATAGTTCCTGGTGGTTGCGCACCCTGATACAAGTATCATTAAGATAAGAATTATTTTCAGCCATCCTCTCATGTGTCCATGTCCTTTCCTGCTTACTCATATTAAAATATGGTCTTGCCTGCCTTTGTCAAGGGGAAGCGTAACCCATGTGGCGATATCGAATGCAGCGTGTCTGTGTTGCATTACGTAAAAATTCTCTTAATATAATCCTAGGAGGAAAAAGTGGAGTTTATGGAAAGCATTAATGTTCAAAATCCACAAATCGAGCGTATCAGAAAAAAATATTTCTCACTTTTTACCGTTTGCATCATGGACATAGAAAGGAAGTCTGTTGCGTCTGGTATTGATCTGCTTCCCGGCCCTCCATTTTATCATAATGATAAAGATAGGCCATCTGTGACTTCCTACGCCATCGACCTGAAAATTTAATTCATATATTCGTGTTTATTAAAAGAAAAGAGGCATATTTTTTCTGAAGCTATACATAAGGCTGCACACGTACAGCATGTGTGTGCGCAAGTGACGGATTAAACATCCATTTTAACCTGACGGATGTTGAAGGGAAATGTCAGCACCTGATTCCAGAATACAACTGGATTTCAAAACTTGGATCGCCATATCGAGGACATTGTTTTCATGGAACCAGACGTGATCCATTAGCGTATAATCATCACACAGTTGGGATAAACGCTTTTTATTCATAGGAGACCACAAATGAATAATCTTATTATCCGTCATGTAGAATCCACTGATTATCAACCCATCATCTCTGTGCTGAATGATTGGTGGGATGGCCGGAATATGAGCGATATGCTTCCGAAGCTCTTTTTTGTTCACTTCAGGAACACAAGCTTTGTGTCTGAACGTAATGGAAAGATAGTGGGTTTTCTCATTGGATTCTTATCACAAACTTATCCAGACAAGGCTTATATCCACTTTGCAGGGATTCATCCTGATTTTCGAAGGAAAGGGCTGGCGGGCAACATCTACAGACATTTTTTTGGAATTGTCCGGGAACATGGCTGCAAAATTGTCCACAGCGTTACCTCGCCGGTCAACAAAGTCTCCATTGCATTTCATCTTCGCATGGGTTTCAGCATTGAGCCGGGTGACAAGCTCATAGAGGGAATATCAGTCACTGAGAACTATGATGGGCAAGGAGGTGACCGGGTTCTTTTCGTAAAATCGCTCAGCACATGACAAGCGCATCCCGGTTGTCGTGAGAAAAAATGGGGACAGGTTCACAATGAACTTACCCCATATTAATTAAAAATAAACCACTTATACGGTTACTTCCCATCCAGCACTTTTCTGATGGTTTTTGCCAGGTCTTCGATCTCAAAGGGTTTCATAAGAAATTCTCGAATGCCAAGCTCCTTCGCTTTCTCCTCTGTCATATGTTCACTATACCCGGTGCACAGGATAATCGGGATGTCCGGGCGAATTTTCATAAATTCCTGAGCAAGCTTGTCACCTGTCATGACCGGCATGATAATGTCTGTAATTACAAGATCAAACTGGTCGGGGTGTTTCTTAAAATGATCGAGGGCCTCGATACTGCTTGTCCTTGTAACAACACGGTATCCCAGGTATCTTAGACGCTCTTTCGTTGCCTTTACAAGAATCTGCTCATCATCAATGAACAGTATCCGTTCGGTTCCATTCAGGGAAGGAGTCTCAGCCCGGGATGTCACTGCCTCCTTTTTGAATTCAATTTCCGGCAGATATATTTCAAAGGTGGTTCCCTCTCCGGGCATACTCTTACAAGTTATAGTCCCTTTATGGCTTTTCACAATCCCATGCACAACCGACAAACCTAGGCCGGTACCCCGCCCTTTTTCTTTTGTAGTAAAGTAAGGATCAAAGATCCGCTCCAGGATATCAGCAGGCATGCCATGTCCTGAATCAATTATGGAAAGCCTTAAGTAAGGTCCGGGTGGCAGACCCAGGGTAAGGGCCTCGGAACCCTCACGTATTTCAGATTTATTCAAGATGATTTCAAGTAATCCGCTCTTGTCACCTATGGCTTGAGCGGCATTGGAGCAGAGGTTCATCATTACCTGGTGAATCTGGGTGGAGTCGGCCATGACACGGCCACTTGCAAGAAAGTTCTGACGGATCTCAATGGATTTGGGCAGGAGCGCACTGAGCATCTTGAGTGAATCCTTGATGGTGGCATCAAGCTTAAGTTGAACAAATTCATGTTTTGTCCGACGGCTGAAGGCAAGAATCTGTTTCACCAGTTCTCTCGCCCTGTTGCTTACCTTGAGTATCTCATCAATATTTTTCCGCACCTTGTCAAGATCCGATACACCAAGCATTCCCCGCTCCGCGTACGCTATTATGGCTGAAAGGATATTGTTGAAATCATGTGCGATGCCGCCAGCTAGCGTCCCGAGGGCCTCCATTTTGTGCGACTGAATGAGCAGGGCCTCGAGCTTCTTTCTTTCTTCTTCGGCCTGCTTACGTTCCGTGATATCCAGTGAAACATTGGCCAAAAACAATGGCGCCCCGGTCCCTGGATCTGTGATGGTAAATGTTATGGCGTGCACGTCCGTAATGTTACCGGTTTTGAGGTTGCGGAATTGCAGGTCACCTTCCCACGTGTCGCCTGACAACAGCGCAGGCAGGATCTCAGTCTGCACCATCTCAAGCAAATGTTCGGGTATAACATCAAGGATATGGTTATGTTGTACATTTTCAGGATCGATACCCAGCATTTCACTGCCCGCTTCATTGAGAAAGACCATTTTCCCATCGAGGGTGGCCAGATTAACAAGTTCATTGCTGTACCTGACAACAGAGGCCAGTTTCTGCAGTTCTTCTTCAACTTGTTTACGCTCTGTGATATCTTCAAATGTTTCTATGGCCCCCACAAGGTCTCCTGCAGTATTCCTGATAGCGGCTGCAGTGAAACGGATCCACTTCTCCTTTCCCCCGAGTGAAGGAAAATAATCGGTGGCTTCATAGGCCTCATTGATCAAGTGAGATTTACTGAACTTGCCCGGATACCACACGTGAATTGTTTCTTCTGCACCGTCAACGATAAGATCTGCCATACACGGCCTTTGGTAGTCATAGAAGGCCTTCCAGTGATCACAGGTGCCAACCATGTCTTGAGATTTCATTCCACTCAAATGCTCCAAGGCCTCATTCCAGGAAATGACCTTATGTTCCTTGTCAATGACAAAAGTAGCAATCGGGGAACCATGAAGGATGATCTGCAGTCTCTGTTCACTCTCTTTTAGCGCCTCTTCAGCTTGTTTACGCTCTGTTATGTCCCGGATAACACCATCATAGGCGATAAGGGTTCCGAATAGATCATAATGGAGCACCGGGGTGTTGCTGACCCATCTGACACTACCATCCTTGCGTCTTATACGATGCTCGAGGGGGCCTATGTTAGTTCCTTTGAGAATCTGCAAGGCATGATCTCGGACCAGCTCCTGGTCTTCTTCCACTACCATGTTGAACCACAGGAAAGGGTCACTCTCAAACTCTTCAGCAGTGTATCCGGTCACGGGTTCACAGACTGGGGTGTGCAATGTCTTCACAACAATTCCGGCTTCTACTTCAACGGTGAAGATGTAATCGCTAATGGCCGAGGTTATCCGGCGATACCTCTCTTCTCTCTCCTTAAGGGCCTCCTTTATTTGAAGGTTATCAGAATTTGATTTTTCCAACTCAGCTATCTCTCGACGTGCTTCTATCAACTCTGTTATGAGCTGTTCCCTTGTAACATTTTCATAATTCACGGTTTTATCTCCCACCATGAAACCAGAAATCTGCACTTCTTGAAATCACATTTGTTCATTAAATTGATGTTGCCTCCCAGATATTATAACATGAACTGATACGAAAACCACTGTGTGCTGCTCAGGTTTGATCCATACATTCTGTTCCCGTAAATACTAAGGGTACTATCTCCTCAGGCCTGGGCACAAATAAGGCACCTGATCCAAAAAGTGTGGGAGCAGAAAGTAAAGAACGCGGCGAAAACAGCCCTATCTCGACAAATCTTTTATATGATCGATTTATTAAGGAGATGTCTCTTGTAATCCTTGCAGCAATGGTACTCCTCGGTGTTTTAAGCATCTACCGGAGGCATGGGAGTAACTGGATCGCTGTAATTATATTAAACTATGATTAAAAGCATAAAAGCAACACAGCAATGATTACCTCGTGTAGTTATATTACGCCTTAAACCTTGTACCCTCTAAGCCATTCATGTACATATTCGAGAATATATGACCCAGATTAAAATACTTCCTCAGGACCTTGTTAACCAGATCGCTGCTGGTGAGGTCATTGAACGGCCTGCATCCGTGGTGAAGGAACTGGTGGAGAATGCTATTGATGCCGGGGCTAAAAAAATATCTGTGGAGATGGAAGGAAACGGTCTTGAACTTATCCGGGTTTCGGATGACGGCTCCGGGATGGGTGAGGAAGAGCTGGAGCTTGCCATTATGCGTCATGCCACGAGCAAGATCAGCACGGTTGACGATCTCTTTGCCATCCGAACGCTCGGCTTCAGGGGAGAAGCACTACCAAGCATACTTTCGGTTAGCAGGTCTGTAATATCCTCAAGAAAGCATCAATCACCCTATGGCTATTCTATTGATATGGAGCCAGGTTCCATAACAAGGCGCACAAAGAAAGGTATACCTCCTGGAACCATAGTAGAGGTGGCTGACCTTTTCTTCAATACACCTGCACGCCGAAAATTCCTTAAGACAACGGCCACGGAGCAGAGAAACGTTATTGATGTGGTCACACGCTATGCACTAGCCAACCCATATGTACGTTTTACCCTCCAGGTCAATAACAGGACAGTCCTGAGCCTCCCTGCCCAGTCAAACCTGCAGGACCGTGCATCAAATGTACTCGGAACAAAGCAGTCAGCAAGCCTTGTCCCGTTCATGCGGGAACTTCCCGGCATTACCATACATGGGCTTATGGCCACGCCCAATGAGACGAGGCAGAACCGCTCGGGTATCCACGCGTTTGTAAACAACCGGTCTGTCAGGGATGTATTGCTGAGTTCTGCTGTTATTGAAGGTTACAGCGGAATGCTCATGAAGGGTAGATACCCCATAACCATACTCTTTGTTGAGGTGGACCCGGCTGAAGTGGATGTGAACGTACACCCTGCCAAGGCAGAAGTAAGATTCAAACATGCCTCTGCAGTGTTCGGCATTGTGGCAAAGACCCTGAAGGAGACCCTTGTGCCCAGTAGGATGGCCAATGAAGACTCTACTGGCATCACCTTGTCTCCTTTGCCCCAATATAATGACAAAACAGGGTACACATCCTTTGAGATACACGAAGGCATGTCGGTAGTGTATGGAACCAAGGCACTTGACCGGGCAAAGGCAGATAGTCTCTTCAGCAATCCTCCGCTGCCGGAACGGATTGCGTTCACTTATTCCGACAAGGCAATTATCGGCATGCTGCATGCCACTTATGTCCTGCTCCAGGACGATTCGGCAATGTATATTCTTGACCAGCACGCTGCACACGAGCGGATTACCTATGAACGGCTTATGGCCCTGCACTCAAAAGGTCCTTTGAGCACCCAGCTCCTGTTGAACCCCATTATCTTAGAGCTAAGCCCTCAGGAATTCAACGCCTTTGAGGAGGTTTCCGGCCAGATACGTGCAATCGGCATAGACTGCGAGCCATTTGGAGGCAATACAATCTCCATACGCGCAGTGCCTCTACCTTTAGGTGAGGCGGACATCACCAGGGCGGTTTACGGAATCATCCATGCATCCATGGACGGAGAACTGCCAGTACACTCCCATGGGAATGATCGCTTCAACTCCATGATCGCTACCATTGCCTGCCATGCAAGCGTACGCGCTGGTAAAAAACTTGCTCTATCCGAAGCCGCCAAGTTGCTAGGCGAGTTAGACAATATAGGTTCACCGCTCACCTGCCCTCACGGTAGACCTTTATTCAAAAAGATCACAAGAGAAGAGATTGAACGATGGATAGGCAGGAGGGCCTGATCGTCATAACCGGGCCAACCGGCTCGGGCAAGACAGCCCTTGCACTTGAGCTTTCCCATGAACATGCCATTGAAGTGATCTCTGCCGATTCCATGCAGGTTTATCGTTATATGGACATCGCTACTGCCAAGCCAAGCCCTGAAGAGCGTGCCCTTCTTGTCCACCATCTCATCGA
>CAYMDG010000002.1:0-9343 GCA_964388905.1 uncultured Bacteriovoracaceae bacterium | reverse complement strand
GCTCCTTGAAATGGGCTACAGCACTGAGCTGCGCTCCATGCAGACCCTTGCATACAAACATGTCACCAGGCATCTCAACGCAGAGATAAACCTGTCTGAGACAATACGCCTGATCCAGCGTGATACGAGACGATATGCAAAACGCCAGATCACCTGGATGAAGGCAAGGCAGGACCACGTGTTTTTCCAGTCTACAAGCCAGGCATACGGGGTGGTATCTGAGTGGCTCAAGGAACTGAATTGAGACAGATTCCTGTTTGAGTGCCGAGTATGTCATAATAAGCAAGGATAAAATAAACCCCCTATCTGTTCAGATCATTTCTTCACTGCCCTTAACCCATCGGGGGCTACATATTGAGCTTTAATATATGGCCTACCCTCATAAGCTTATGCTAGACAAACCTTGTGACACATACATCCAAACGATTCTTGGAACGACGGCTGAGGAAAAAGGTAGGCCAGGCCATACACGATTACCGGATGATCGAGCCGGGCGACAAGGTGCTTGTAGCCATTTCCGGGGGTAAGGACTCCATTGTAATGATGAAGATCCTTGTAGCCCTGAAAGAGGCTGCCCCCCTTGAATTCGAGCTTGTCCCGGTGCATGTGAAGACCGGGTATGACGTGGGTTTTGAGCGTGTATCCGCCTGGATCCAGGAAAACCTGGGCTATGAGGTGCTGGTCTATGACGGGTTTATCTCCCAGATCATGGAGGCTGTTGCAGATCCGGGAAAAAGCCCATGCGCACTTTGCTCCAGGCTCAGACGGGGTAATCTATATGGAATTGCTGAAGAAGTCGGTGCCATGTCCATTGCACTTGGGCACCACATGGATGACATCATTGAGACATTTCTTTTGCGTAACTTCTACACGGGCCAGTTAGGTGCCATGTCACCGGCACGACTTTCTGATGATGGAAAAAACAGGATCATAAGACCCCTGGCCTACTGCACCACAGAGCTCATCACCGCTTATTATACCCATCTTGCAATTGAGCCGGTTGAGATAAGGTGCCCTATCAGGCCTGACAGTAAACGAGGGCTGATCAGGGACTTTATAAAAAGATTGGAAAATGATATACCTTCCATTAAACATTCAATGTTTGCAGCCTTGGGGAATATCGATATGAAGAGTTTGTGCATCAAGGAGAAGACACATGCGGATCGAAATTGATCCGTTCCGGCCGAAACCCCGCGCAGTGTCCCAGGTGGCCGATATCCTGAAAAAGGGAGGTATATTCGTCTATCCCACGGACACGGTCTATGGGCTGGGCTGCATGATTTCCAATAAACAGGGTATCGATAAGATCAACCAGATCAAGACATCAAAGAAACCCAAGAGCATCATGTTCTCCGATATCAAGGAGATCAGCCAGTACGCCAAGGTGAGTAATGAGGCTTTCAGGCTCATGCGGGTGCTTCTTCCGGGTCCCTACACCTTCATTCTCCCGGCAACCCGCCTTGTGCCGCGCCTGCTACAGAGGGACCGCAAGGCCGTTGGTGTCAGGATACCGGAGCACTGGTTCTGTAAATCCATTGTCGAGATGGTGGGAGAACCCATCATAACGACAAGTATCCCGCTTTCGGACGAGAAGATCCACGTTGACCCCCTGGAGATCGAGGAACAATTCGGGCATATGGTTGATATTATCGTGGACAGTGGGATCCTGCCCGACATACCATCTACGATTCTCTCCCTGGAGACCGATACCCTGGAGATCATCAGGCATGGGCTCGGCTCCGTTGATATGTTCGAACCCCAGTAGAGGAACCTTGAAATGAAGAAGATGCTAATCAATGCCATTCACCCGGAAGAAATAAGGGTGGCTGTTGTAGATGAAGGAATACTCAAGGAATTTTATATGGAGAGCGCCCTGAAGGAACAGCTTAAGGGCAATATCTATAAGGCCAGGATCTCAAAGGTCGAACACAGCCTGAATGCGGTGTTTGTGGATTACGGCAGGGAGAAGCACGGGCTTCTCTCAGCCGGCGATATCAACCCTTCCCTCATCCCCGGCTTGGATACGGAGAAAAATGTCATGCATTCCCTGCATAAGGGTCTCGAGATCCTGGTGCAGGTGATCCGGGAGGAAAAGGCAGCAAAAGGTGCCTTGCTTACCATGAACATTTCCCTGCCGGGCCGTTTCCTCGTGCTCCTCCCCCACCAGGACCTGGCCGGGATCTCCAGGAAAATCGAGGACGAGAAGCAGCGTAAACGTCTGCGAGAGATTATCGAACAGCTCAAGCCGCCTGAGAACATGGGCATCATCGTGAGGACGGCCGGCATGGACAAGACCAAGGCTGAATTATCCCGTGACATGACATACATGAGCAGGCTCTGGAAGAGCATTGAGGATCAATTCAGCAAGGCCTCATGTCCGAGCTCCATCTACAAAGAGGGCGACATCATTATCCGTACCATAAGGGACTACCTGAACACGGATACTACCGAAATCCTTATCGACGACGATGAGACCCTGGGAAGGGCCGCACTCTTCATGAAGGCCGTCATGCCCAGGCAGAAAGGGATCATCAAGCCCTATAAGCAGAATAAGCCTCTGTTCACCAAATACGAGTTAGAGCAGCAGATCGAGGGCATATTCAACAAAAAGGTAAAGCTGAAGTCCGGCGGCACCATCATTATCGAGCCCGCCGAGGCAATGGTTGTTGTCGATGTAAACTCCGGCCAGTCTACACTCGGCAAGTCCATCGAGGAGACTGCCTTTGAGACGAACAAGGAGGCCGCTGCAGAAATAGCCCGCCAGCTTATCCTGCGGGACCTGGGCGGACTTGTTGTCATCGACTTTATTGACATGCGCTCCAAAGAAAATATCAGGGGTGTTGAGAAGGCAATGCGCGATGGGATGAAGAATGACCGGGCCCACCTGGTTATAGGAAAGATCTCCAAGTTCGGGATCCTGGAACTTTCCCGCGAGAGGCTCTCACCCCCCTTGCTGGAAAAGAGCCATGTGAAATGCCCGACATGTGAAGGTGCCGGACTGATAAGATCTGTTGAGTCCTCGGCTTTCATGGCACTTCGCGAGATCCAACTTTACCTTTCACGTAACAAGACGGCAAAGATCAGGGTGACCATGCCTGAAGAAGTCTGTCTGTACGTGCTCAACCAGCAGAAAAGACACCTCATACGGCTCGAGCAGGAGTTTTCCACCGAGATTATCATAGTCACTTCCCCGACCCTGAAAATCGGTCAGACCCAGATTGAGTCGGTTGGGAGTGAATAAGACTCTTACCTGGTATCCTAACTAATTTCTATTCAGGAAAGTGTCTTTTGAACAGGCACAAATCCGGCCTCTAGCCAGCGGAAAATCTACGAACTGCCGAAGATTGAATGGGATTTACATAACTCGTTAAACACCTTGAAGGCATTTCTCTTTTTCAAACCCCTTATCATTACAACGGTCTGAATGATGGCCCAAGCCCCATATACCCATAGGATCTCTTCCCGAACATTAGGGATTATGAACTGAGTGATCCACAATATGAACAGTGCGCTCGCCTCAAAAAAACGGAAATCCATTTTCACGAGAACGATAAAGCCCAGGTAGGACTGTACGATGGTCAGCAATATCTCCAGTTCCTGGTGCTCGTCGAAAACAACAGGCTCAACCCTTCCCATGCCCAGTGAATAGATGAAGGGAATCATTCCCACCAGGAGCGTCCACTGGTTGATGGAAGAGGAGATGAAATTAACCAGGGCCATGGGCGCCTTTTTGACTGTCCGTGCCCAGTGAAAGGCTGACAGTTTTTCGGGGAATTCGCTCAAGAAAGGAGCCACCCACTGGACAAAAACAAATTGCGAGATACCGAAGGATGTGGCCAGGGCAAGCATGGAGTAGAGAAACGGGTGGGCTGAATAATAGATTATGACTGCCCCGAGGATAAAAAGCCCGATAATGAGGATGATCGTAACCGGATGTGACTGTCTCATGACAAATCGCGGGACATGGCCAAGGTCTTCTATTTCTTCCTGGTCCTGGGGAGGCATCTTAGATAGAAGGTAAAGATAGATGAAATAGATGGCAATCAGGATAATCCCGTCAAATATGTTCAGCGTACCCTTGAAGTAAATTACCATAAAATAAACAAGGGCCGGAAGGATCGACAATACTGCAATGGAATGCTCATCATCCAGTTCAATGGTGAATGACCCGGTGTTCGGACCTTTCAATTTTCTGAAGATCATTGCCACAAAGAAGACCATGGGCCATCCCAACCCGACAAAGAGCCGCAGAGACCCTGTATAGTTCGCTGTTATTAGGTGTACCTTGGCTGGGTCCTTGGCCGCCTCGTAGGCGATGACTGCCTCCACCGCGAATTCGGGCAGGGTCTGTATCCATGCAAGCACAGCCAGAGCAAGGCCCTGGGAGATGTAGAACTGCCCGCATTCTGCAGCCCAGGCAATGAGCATGGCTGCGAGAACGATTGCAGGAAAGGTCCACAAGGCGGTGTAAGGATCCACAATAATCTCGCTTTCAGCCTTTATAGCAAACGATCATCTAAGATCTGAGAAAGAATCATTTAAGACATCCTTTTTCCAGATCCAAGCGCCCAATATCATAGAATGCACCACGAGTCTATAACCGGCATGTCCATAGGTAATTTCCTTCAATTTTATCACAGTATGCCTGATCTACAACTATGATACCATGTGAACATTATGAAATCTTCCATCATACCTTTAGTATCAAAGCTTTTCACCACAACCTTCACATCTCACCTCCATTGCATGATACAAAAATGAATAAGGACAACTAGGTCAGATGGCAATTCCAGGGGGTGAGCAACGGTCGTCAGCCCTGAATGAAAGGATCAGCGGGGAAAATTATTTTGCCAGGTCCCAGACATCGGTCTTGCTCTTATAATAAATAGTGAACAATTTCTTTTCTTTATCCAGTTTGATTTTTATTGGCTGCTCAATATTCCCGGGGTATATTACCTGAGGGCTACTGATATCGATCCTTTTCAACAATGGGTTTATGGAAAATTGGTCTTTATATACCTCAAACATCTTTGTCCCCTGCTTGTATAGGGTGAGGTAATATTTATTTAGCACATACTTCCTTTTCAGAGCTGAGTCGAATCCCAGGAACTTCCCTTTTTTTACATAGAGTCTTTCTGCGCGAATATTCACCGCATAGTTACCGATATTTTCTGTAAGGTTTATGTTCTTAGCATAAGGGCCAAGGGTGGTAAACCGGCCAGGTAACTTGGAGAAGCCGTCACGGTCTTCTGAAGGAGATAGGTACCTTATAAGCAACCATGCGATCACTCCGACGATAACCAATCCGATGACAAGATATATGATTTCTTTTTTCATAGGAATCAAGCTGGGAGGGTGAGTTGTTCACCCTCCCATTAATTTTAGGGCAATTCGGGTAAGAGTTTGATATCCCGATCGGAGGTTACGTAAGAACCACTGACAGAATCATACTCCGATGCGTAGAAGAAATTACCCGAGCCTCGCTTCAGCAGTGTCGGCAGTATGTTGTCTACCCGCATCTCAAGGCCAAGACTGTCGGAAAATTGCATGATGGCGCTCGGGACTACATTCCCAACCTGCTGTCCCCAGCTATATACAGAATGAGTGTAAGTTGGATTATTTGATGATGATCCATTCATAGTGCAAGATATGGAGAACCAGTCATAGTTGGAGAATTCATAATCCCCATAATCCATATAGATAGAAAAGGAGGTATGCCAGTTCCAGTAAGTCCCGCCTGCAGGGGGGGTGTAGGTGCTCCCGATATAGATATAGACGTTGTTGTTAGCCGCATCCCGTGCTATCTTTATCGTAGATCTCCCGACTGTTCCAAAGACAGGTACGCTGCTCCAGTCGTTCGAAAAACCATTTATGGAGATAGCTGCTACAGGCACCTCTTCCTCTTCAAGAAATTCTTCCCAATCCTTATCCACTACACCTGTTAAATAGTATACTGTACTCCAGAGTCTATACGGCATATATTCTGTACCTTCAGGGGTATTTCTTACAAAGTAATCAATTTCGGTTGCCATATCTCTGAGAGACTTTAACCCGTTAACATTCAGGAGATCATAGGCCTTTATCCCATAGAGAATGTTTGTGGTATCAAATCGGTAGTGGTCCAGGTAAATATCGTAGTATACCTCGAGGTAATAGAATCCGTCACCCCCATCCACGTATTGCTGGCCTGTCTCTTCGGACCTGGGGCTTATTAATTCGACCAGCTGGTTACTGGAATCGATACAGTTGAGGATGGATGGCATCATATAGTCACGTACACTCTTTGCCAGTTCGAGGGCATAATCGGAATCGAGGCTGAAGGCATTCAGGAACCTTGCTTCATTTTGTACAGGAGTGAGATTCTGAATTGCAGTCACGGCATTCCCATAGTGGTTGAATGCAATGACAAGGGTGTTTCTGAAATCGGTAAGCCTCGCTCGGTTGGAATACGTTAACAAATTCAGGTTGTCTGGGTTGGCACACAGTTCTCGCGTAATCGCATCAGATTGAGTATCATCATACACGGCCTCATTCATGAGATCGCGGATGTCTCTGGAAGAACCATTGTATGTGACAGTGTAATTGTTAATGTCCAGATCGATTGACTGCAGATAGATGAAATTTGCCTTGAGGAGGTTGGTCATGGCCCTCAAGACCCTGATATCTATAGAGTCAAACTTTACAGATTCTGCCTGGTCAATATTCACAGTCAGATTGATACCGTCAGCCTGAGCAAGGAGATTGTCTACCCGGGTGAGCCGTTGTTCCATTTCCACCAACAGGTTCTCATAGTTTATAAGGTAGCGGTGTTTTGCTTCATTCTGGAGCTTCAGCTTCAGGTAATTATAAACCATAGTGTTTAACACTTCCGGGGTATACTGGGCGCTGAGTTGTTCAAAATTAGTATCAAGTCCCACGGTAAGTCCGAAATCCTGCATCATCTGTGCTGCGACAGGGCTGCGGTAGATGTCCATCAGTTCACCCATCGCTTTATACAGGCAAGCCTCCTGAGTTGTACCTAGCGTGTCTATTGCATTCATCAGTGCGGTGTAATTGGCATCCGTAGGCTGTTCAACGAACTGTATGAATAAATCGTATAACTGGTTATACACTGTAGTGAATGACCAGGAGTAGGTTGAAGAAAGAGCATTCCCGGCCATGTCTTTTATCCCTGAAGCACCTGATCTGATAGTGACTCTGTATGAGGTCCCATATGTCAGGTTTGGTATGGGGGTGAATACAACCGTAGGGCCATTGCAGGTTACGTTGCCGGGTATGAGAACACCAGAAGTCCCAACAGAAACGGCAAAGTTTAAACCGGTGGCTGTCGAAGGATCGACGCTATTGCTGAATGTGGCACTGATTGGAGCATTGGTGGCTACATTGAAAGCATTGGATGTTGGATTTACGGAGATAACAGTGAGGGGTGTAGACTGCGTGGTAGCGCAGGACTGGGCCCCCTGCGTGCTCTGGGCCGACCAGTTTTCTGCGGCATCCCTTGCCCTTACAGTATAGCAGTATTGTGTCGAGGCGCTGAGGCCTGTGTCTGTCGTCGATGTCCCGGCAACCTGCTTCAGTAATATACCACCCCTGTAAAGTTCATAAGCAGTCACCCCGACATTATCTGTTGATGGGCTCCAGCTCAGATTGATCTGGCTTGATGATGCTGCCGTTGCGATGACGCTTCCCGGAACAGTAGGTGCTTGAATGTCTACTTCCATAGTGGTGGCGCAGGACAGGGCCCCCTGGGAACTCTGGGCCGACCAGTTCCCTGCAGCATCGCCCGCGCTTACGGTATAGCAGTATTGCGTCAAGGCGCTGAGCCCTGTGTCGGTTGTCGATGTCCCCGCAACCTGCTTCAGAAATATTCCACCTTTGTATAGCCTATACCCAGCCACACCTATATTGTCGGCCGATGCACTCCAGCTCAGATTGATCTGGCTTGACGATACTGCCGTTGCTGTAACGCTTCCCGGAACAGTAGGTGCCTGTGAATCTGCAAGCGTAGTGGCGCATGACTGAGTGCTCTGTGCAGACCAGTTCCCTGCTGCATCGCGGGCACTCACGGTATAGCAGTATTGGGTCGAGGCGCTGAGGCCTGCGTCTGAATACGTCGTACCTGTAACGGTATTGGTTATTTGCGTGCCATTGCGGTATATCCGGTAAGCCGTTACTCCAGTATTGTCGCTCGATGCACTCCAGTTCAAATTTATCTGGCTCAAAGATACTGCCGTTGCTGTAACGCTTCCCGGAATTGTCGGTGCCTGCGTATCACCCGTGCTCCCCGCTGCCAGAGTTGTGGCGCATGACTGGGTGCTCTGCGCAGACCAGTTTCCTTTGGCATCGCCGGCGCTTACGGTGTAGCAGTATTGGGTCGAGGCGCTGAGGCCCGTATCTGAATACGAAGTCCCTGTAACGGTATTTGCTAGCTGCGTACCATTGCGGTAGATCCGGTAAGCCGTTACTCCAGCATTGTCGGTGGATGCAAGCCAGCTCAAATTGATCTGGCTTGATGATGCAGCCGTTGCAATAGTGCTTCCCGGGACTGTTGGCGCTTGCGTATCTCCGTTACTATCAGGATAATTAGGGGTAATGGATCCTAAAGCAATATGTGACCCTTCTTGAGCTGTAAAAGTGCTCCTGTACAGGGTAACATTGTTTTTTGTTACGGTAATTGTATGTTCGCCAGGGGCAACTTTGGCTGAGAACTCGCCCCACTGATTGGTTGTAACTACGACAGGATCACTCGTGATGGTAACTGTTGCCCCTGATATAGGATTGTTGCTGCTATCAAGGATCTTGCCGGTAACACTGATGGTAGTTAGTTCCTCGGGGGTAACAGAAGAATTACCACCGCCCCCACCACCACAGCCCGTAATAAGCATGACAAGAGAAAGAATGATCAATGACAATATTATCTTGTAGAACCTGGCTTTACCCATTACTAATCCCCCCCATGAATAAACTATAGATATTTTATCCGAGTTTTTTCTACCATTTCCAATCTTCTCTATCAGGAAGACAATTAATCTAATAGAAATACCACTTTATATTATAAGCAATGTCAATACCATTTGACAAGTATTTAAATTAAGGCACCTTTATTGTATTTACCTGCGATATTTATTAGTAAAAAGGAAAACCTTTTCCATAGATATGGAACAGCATGTTAATTCAGTAGTGATAGATAAACCGGCAAGGGGGATCTTTCTCTAGTCTGAAATTTGATACAGCTTGATACAACGAAGTGGAAATATCTGGAGCAAGGAATCAAAAAGAAGATAATTCAAAAAATGGTGGGCCGCACAGGGATTGAACCTGTGACTTCTACCGTGTGAAGGTA
>CAYMDG010000001.1:0-73146 GCA_964388905.1 uncultured Bacteriovoracaceae bacterium | reverse complement strand
TGGAAGACTTCTTTGCAGATCGCGGAGTCAAGGTCATTAACCGGGCCGTACCCGGTGACAACACCTTTGATGGGATAAGAACCTTTCAGGATACCATTGTTCCTGTCTCTCCAGAAATCCTCATACTCCATTTCGGGCTGGACGACGCGTTCTTCCCGGTTTACCGGTCCGAGTTCAAGGAAAACCTGGTGAGGATGGTCCGCTCATCGAGAGAGCTCTTCAATCCCATAATTCTCCTTCCCACTTCGCACACCTTTGACGACCCCTACGAGATGGATGCCATCAACATATACTATCGCACCATCAGGGAGGTCTGTATTGATCTTGACTGCGAAATGGTCGCGGTGCACACCTACTGGGCAGGTTATCTGCAGGATCATGAACTGGTGAATACACAGCTGGTACAAAGAGATGTACGCCTCCCGAATGAACGCGGGCATGAGATATTTGCCAAGGTTATCAGCCATAGGCTCGAGATGATCATATCCTCATTAAAAGCTCAAAGGTCATCCTTCTAATGATGCCAGGTGCTTACCATAGCCTGACATGTGGGCAATAATGTCCACAGCTTCTTCAGGGGTAGACAGACAGATGACCGGGCCATAGTCGGTCTGTCTTAAGACAAGCCCCTCTTCGGTGAGGGCCACTACAAGGATCGGCTTGGTCATTTCTTTCTGTATCCTGCCGATGCCCGATATTACACGGTCTTCAGCCTGTATCTGGGCCTTGAGCACCGCAAGCTTGAGCTCCTTGGTGTAGAGCTTTCCGTCAAAACGTTCCTGGCAGGCGATAAAATCTTCTACATATCGTGACCTGCCTACAATACCTAGTGCAATGACGGCATCCACCTCTTTCCAGCGGGCAAGTGCACCGATCACTTCGAGGTACATTCCAGGGTCGCCCTCGCCGACAACATCCACGGGATTCTTCCGGTTCCAGTACTGGGGAAGGCGCGCATCCAGATCCCTGATTATCCCGGGCGACAGTGCAGGCAGCTCCAAGCCTTTATCCTCGCACTCATCAGCCGCAATAATACCCCACCCTCCCCCCATGGTCATGATTGCTACCCGGTTGGTGCGTGGAACGGGCAAAAGTGTCAAAGCTGCCGAAATGTTCAGAAGCTCCGAGGGTGTGTTTACCTGGATTACTCCTGCCTGTGCGAACATGGCCTTATAGGTGGCATGTGACCCTGCCATGGAGCCTGTATGTGACTGGGCTGCATTCGACCCAGCCTTTGACCGACCGGCCTTCAGCGCAATCACCGGCTTCTTCCTTGTCACTTCCGCTGCGATCTCCATGAATTCTCGGCCATCGACAATGCCTTCAATATACATGGCAATGGCCTTCACCTCATCACTTTGCCCCATGTAGGCGAGCAGGTCGCTCGTGTGCAGCATGGCCTCGTTCCCGGTGCCGGCATACATGGCCAGCCCGATGTCCTTGTGGGCAATCCATTTCAGGATCTGAAGGCCCAGGTTACCGCTCTGTGAGATGATGGCGAGCCCCCCCGGCTTCGGAGCTGTCGGAGTAGGCAAGGCCTCGAGATGACTGTGGGCCGATGCTATCCCCATGGTGTTGGGCCCTATGAATACAAGGCCGCCCTTGACGGCAATATCTACGATCTCTTTTTCAATTAGCGCGCCTTCTTCGCCCATCTCCTTAAACCCGGCCGAAACAACCACAACAGCAGGGATGCCCTTGGCAACGCATTCCCTCATGGCAGCGGGTATATGCTGGGCCGGGATGACGAGCACGGCCAGGTCGACCGCATCCGGAATGGCAGTGATGCTCGGGTAGCACTTGATCCCCAGGATCTGCTCTTTCTTGGGATTCACCGGGAACACCTTCCCCTTGTATTCCCACCCAAGGATGGATGTGAGGATAAGGTTTCCCCATTTCACTGGTACCTCGGATGCGCCTACTACTGCAACCGAGGAAGGATGGAACATCTTCTGGAGCTTGTCGTTCAGACCGGTCCTGTTCATGATTACCTGTCCTCCCATGTTAACCCTTCCTGTAAAAGCAAGATCCCACCTGCGCGTCATTCCCGCGAAGGCGGGAATCCAGTCTTTCAACTAATTCAATATTCTCCAATTACGCATACCCATTCTCTCTGAACCATTGAATGGACTCACGCAGAGAGTCCTCCACCGGCCTGAAACTGAGGCCAAGCTCTTTGACCGTTTTCAAGTTGTTAAAGTAGAGGTATTGCGAGGCATAGGCGATCTCAGCCGGTGTAGACATGGGGGGCTTGTGAATCACCTGGTCAGACAGCCACTTGAGAAATGCAGTGCTCACCTTCATCAAAGGGATGGGTAGTTTCAAGATCATTCTGCCGTCAAACCCTGCTGTCTTGCAGACCAGCCTCATGAAATCCTCCATGGGGATATTCCTGTTGCCCAGAATATACAGGTTCCCTGCCCTGCCCTTCCTGGCAGCAAGGACATGCCCCTTTGCCACATCACGGACATCAGCGATATTGATCCCGCCATTGAAGGAAAACCGGTTTATGCCCTTGAGCACATCCACAATAATCTGCCCGGTAGGTGTGGGGGGTAAGTCCATGGGCCCGAAGGGGAAGCAGGGATTCACCACTACAAGATCAAGCCCGTTATGCGCAAATCCCAACGCCTCCTGCTGTGATAGGTATTTGGTGAGAACATAGTGATTGCCCAGGGTATACTGATTAAACGGTGTCTCCTCTGTGCTGAGCGACTTTCCCTGTGCTGTACCGATAGCTGCAATAGAGCTAGTATAGACTACCTTTTCAACGTTTTTCTTAAGGCAGGCCCATAAAATATTCCGGGAACCCTGGATGTTGACCTCGTATATCCTGCTCCAGTCTTTCATCCAGATGGAGTATATGGCGGCAAGGTGAAAGACCGTGTCCACCCCTTCAAGTGCTTTCTCAACTGCCGAAGAATCAAGGATGTCACCTGTTATCATTTCTATATCAAGCCCGACCAGATTACTTGTAGCCTCGCCTGGACGTATCAGGCACCTCACCTGCACACCTTCATCAAGCAGCTCTCTGACGACATGAGAACCAATAAATCCCGCAGCGCCGGTAACCAAAGCCTTCTTCATAACAGCAATCCTCCCCGCAGTCAGATAATTTAAGATTAGAATAATACCTGCAAGACACGCTATAGATATAATGTGAGGTATCTAACCCAGAGTCAATAATAATGAGAAGTTATTTGGAATTCATCTATAAGGATATGAATTGCTCTTTATCCGGGAATATGTGTTAACTCACAAAAATGGAACTGCATCGCAGGTTCTCATGACGTAATTTTCCGACACATTGACAGCAATCCTATTTCACACATTACAGGACTTTACTGCATTGACAGAAGCGCCGATTTCTGCTGCGCTTTCTCTCTGAACTTGCGTAAGCCGGTTTCGCGTTATCTACACGTTATCTGTAGTTCCCTTCTAAATGCATTCCCCTGCGGTTTGATTTGGGGTATTTCATTCAGGAGGGATCGTAAACTCAAGAACATCCGGCCCAATTGATCCTTTTTGAGATAAGGTATCTACTTGTAAAGTATCGACAGTAATCGTCGCATAAAATATATCATCGCTTCCACCCTGAAGTGCTGCAGAATAATACAACCGTGTACCGCTCTTTACAGTAAAGGTACACGCCCAGGACTTGATGATGACATTTACACTTGGAAGATCAATAATTTTACCGTTTTCGTCGATATAATTGATGGAAACTGGATTGTTGGAATATGTGCTCACTTCATACTGATAACCTCCTTACCGTATAGTTTTCACAGAGAAACTTGTCTCACAAAGGGGCCGAGAAGGCACAGCCTTGAATAATGCTTGGCATAAACACCTTTAGTCTCCTTTGTCCTTAATTGTAGGAAAATAAATCACTCCATATGTACATGGAACTGTATTCCGACTTTTAAAAGGAGCTGGATAATTTCCGATTCCCTCCATATATTTTTATTGTTACAGCATTCAATAGTCAGCTATACTCAAGTCATTAAAAGAGTTATGCCTTTAAAAATGAATAAAATGGAATGAAAACACTATGAAGATGGGAACCATCCGCCGGCTCGTAGTCAGTTATCAAAATCTCCTGTTCTATCTCTTCTTGACCCTATCTACGACTCTCGTATATTCCCGAATGGCCGGCAATGGCTTTGTTCACATAGACGACCCTTTGCAGCTTACCGAACAGGTCCATGTCCTTTCAGGGCTCAGCTGGAAGAATCTTGTTTGGTCTTTCAGCCCAGAATCCTGGTGTGCGCCGCTCACCTGGTTTGCCTACACCGCGTTCCATGCGGTCTTCGGATTAAATCCGGGAGCATTCCATGTTCTGATGCTTGCCCTTCATGTCGCCAGCAGTGCTCTGCTATTTTCCCTGCTGAAAAACACGACCGGAGAATTCTGGAAGAGTGCTTTTGTAGGTGCCTTGTTCGCCCTCCACCCCATTAATGTGGAGTCGGTCGCATGGATAGCGGAACTGAACAATGTCCTGAGCGGCCTCTTCTTTATGCTGACATTGCTGGCATACCTCTTTTATGTCAGGAAATCCGGCTGGAAAAGGTACCTCCTGGTTCTGCTGATATTCGAACTCGGTCTGCTGGCCAAGCCCGCTATCATGACTCTCCCTTTTATCATGCTGCTGCTTGATCTCTGGCCTCTCAAGAGGCTTCAAATCGAAAGGAAAGATGAAAATGATAAGTCTTGGGCGCTGAGAACCTCAGGCACGCCCATTTTGAACCTGATAATTGAAAAGATCCCTTTCCTGGCTCTCTCATTTGCCTCCCTGGCAAGCAACCTGCTCGGTGCCAACCAGCGTATGGGTTTATATGGCGCCGAGTTTGCGCCCATGGGTCTTCGCATTTCAAATGCACTGGTCTCCACTATAAAATACCTGGGCAATCTCTTCTGGCCCGCTAATCTGGCGGTTTTCTATCCCTACCCCGACATGATCCCCTTCTGGCAGATTACCGGTGCGGTTCTTGTCCTGGTGCTGGTGACAATACTTGCCCTGCGGACTGTACTGAGTCATCCGTATCTTCTTGTGGGCTGGCTTTGGTTTCTCGGCGGCCTTGTCCCCTTCCTCGGCCTTTTCCAGGCAGGCTTGTGGCCTGAACTTGCAGACCGTTATGCATACCTCACGTATATCGGCGTATTCATTGCTGTCTGCTGGGGGGTACCCGAACTGTTGGGAAGATGGAGATATTTTAAGACTGCCGCCGTAATAGCAATGCCTGGAATCCTCCTTGTTCTGATGGTACTGACCTGGATTCAGGTGGGGTATTGGAAAAATTCCGAAATGCTCTTCACCCACACCCTTGCGGTAACCAGGGACAACTTTATGGCACATAATGGCCTTGGGCTTGCCCTTTCTCAGAAAGGAGATATAGAGGGTGCCATTCACGAGTACCGTCAATCTGTAAAGATCAAACCTTATTATCTTGACGCACATTATAATCTCGGGAACGCCCTCTACAGCGGCGGCCACTACGATGAGGCCGCTGCTGAATACCGCACTTGTTTAAGGATCAACCCACAACAAAGTGGCTATATCCGTAACAACCTCGGGAATGTTCTGATTGCAAAAGGGAATTATGATGAAGCGATCAAGAGCTATCTGGAACAAGCGAGGATGGATCCGCATCAGCCTGGTATATATTATAATATTGGGATAGCATTTTTCAGGAAAGGCAACTTAAAAAAGGCCATAGAATATTATGAGAAAGCGATTCACGAGAAGCCGGGGTATGTTGAAGCAATGAACGACTTGGAAAAAGCCAGGGCAGCACAGAGAAACCTTGAAGGACTGATCACAAGAATACTGGAAGAGCTGAAGATTCAACCCCGTAATCCTGTTCTTCTCACCAGGCTTGGAGATGTTTATCGCCAGCTGGGTGAAGACGATCAGGCAATTGCCCGTTATCACGCGGCTATCTCGGTTCAATCCGACTCTGTCAAGGCCTCCTATGGACTTGTTCTCGTCTATTCGCAAAGGCAGGAATACGCTAAGGCTCTTGATGTATTGCTTGAAATGAAACTCTCACAGCCTGACAACCCCGAAGTCTATTATAATCTTGCCTGCCTCTATGCGAAACAGGACATGCCCGATGAATCCATCAGGTGGTTGAAACAGTCAATTGAAAAAGGCTTTAATAACTGGGATCTGATCAAGAAAGACCCTGACCTTGAGAATATCAGAAAGACTGCCTTTGTCAGGGATCTGATGAATGAACAGATTCCCGCTTCTACCCATTAGTTTATTATAATTTATACTTATCCAGGACATACTCTATAATGGCATCTCCTACTTTCATATTGGTCATGAGTTCACCCACACCTGCTGAAAAGTATGAGTAGCCTTCTATATGGCTCGATTTTTTTTCACCGTGAAAAGATACTTTGAGGGCATCTTTATATTCCTTGTTCAATATTTTCACCGTCTCAATTTTCTCTGCCATAAATTGGATCTCTCCATCGGGTGACTGCGTTTTCCATGTGTTTCCGACTGAAACCGGAAAGGGTGTAACTAGATAGTCCTGCTTGTCTCCTTCTAACCTGTAGATGCCCTTTTCAGTCCTTCTTGTGTAGGTGGATTGAGGTTTAGCGCCGGGTAACCCGGTGATGGTGCTGATATTTTTCTGATACTTTTTCCCCCCTATGGTTTCCTCCCCTTCAACCCGGACCAACAACCTTCCGTCGACCACGTCACCTTTTGGGGTTACATACTTCAATAAATATTCCCATTGCGCCCCCTTGGTGACCCTGGGGAAATAGGCCTCACCCTCCTGGGTCTGTTGTTTGGAGCATGCCGACAGGACCAACAACATCAATGTAATCATGTAAGGAAGTCTTCGCTTCATACCCTGTCCCCCACTAGGTTGGATTGATTATTCAGCAGCATTTTTGATCATGATTTCCTTGTAATATTCAGTGGTTCTGATGTTATCCACATCATGGTCAGTCTTGAGGAGGTGCCAATCCTTGAAGCCTTTCTCCACAGCCTTCCGGAGCCAGGCAACCGAAACATCGGTTTGCCGCTGCTTCGCATAGAGGCACGCAATATTATAATACGTGTCATTGCGGTCCGGGTCGATAGTGATGATCCGTTTCAAGGCCTGCAGTGCCGCTTCATTATTCCCTTTGAGGGAATACGCTGCTGCCAGGTTCTGGAGCGCCTGAATAAAGCCGGGATTGGACTCCAGGGCTGTCTTGTAGAACCGGAGAGCATTATCGATATCCCCTCGTTTCTGATACAGGATTCCCAACCGTACATTAAGCTCCGGATTGGCAGGATTGGATTTTAAGCCTTCTTCCAATGCGTACGATCTGTCGATAAAGCATTTCACGTTCAGGCCATCGGTGAGGTGAAACATATCGAGAGGGATCATATTCTTCGCTACATAGTCCGACACCGGCTCTCTGGAAGGGAAAGAGAACTGTTTGTCGATCCACTTGAAGGTGCCATCTTCCAGAGAAATGGGCAAAAGTCCGGGCATTCCCTCAAACACGAATGCCAGCCGTGGTTCGCGCCTTCTTTCTCTCATGAAGGCAATTGCCTTTACATAGTAATCCGGGGGAACCTCTATGAAATTTATAAATGGATCATCCAGTGAAGGTCTTCGCCGGGAAATCATGTGCACCATGGGAGAGACGACATAGGAAATAATAAAATCATCTTTCTTCGAGTACTTTTCCGAGATGTTACCGATCCACTCGTAGAGATCCTTGTAAACCTGATTCGTCTTTATTCCTCTGCCGAACCCTTTATCTATCTCAACCGTGGCTTGTTCAGGGGTTACATCGAAAAAGGTGAATCTCCAGTCGGACCATGCGCTTGTGTAATAAAAAGGTGCAAAAAACAAGAGAAGGACAATGAACTTCTCCATATATGATCGCTTTGTTATGGTCTTCATGGACAGGAATAAAAGCGTTATGGCTGCAACAGCAGGTATGGATGCATGCAGCACGGTCAGGATGCCCAGAGCGGAAAAAATGCTGCTGCTTATCGCCATGATGATGCCGGGAATAAACAGGATCATGGAATATATCTCAAGGTTGTCCAGTTGCTTCCTGTTCAGAACCTTCCACATGAAATAACACAATGAAATGAAGTACGATGATACCAGCAGTGCTACCAGCCACATGGGCCGGTCAAACCAGCCGTTATAGTAAGGGTTAATCAATCCGAAGAATGCCGTATCGATGACGAAATACATTAAGAGTGCAAGAATGCTCATTGCACCGCAGAGAACGGCTATTTTGTTTATCTTCAAGATAAAAATGCCGGCAATAATAAAAGGTACGGTAATGCCTATATGTTTCATCGCCTCCTTGTTAATCGAGACAAGTGTTCCGGCGGCATGGGTCGATGTAGAGAGGATCAACTGAATCGATGAGAGTACATTATCAATAAACGGTTTATTGAAGAGCCCGATGAAAAATGCCCAAAAAAGGAGAACCGGGGCCAGGACAAAACAGAGATCTGAAAAAGAGAAGTCCGGAGATTTTATCTTCAGGGCTTTGAATAGGAGAAACACCGCTACCGGAGAGAGGACAACAAGACTCATATGCAGCAGGCTGAAACTGATAAGCCACAGGGAAATGCCCGACATGACATATAACACCCTTTTGGCCGTCTGAGATTCCTGGTGCAATCCCATGATGAAAAAAGCCAGATGCACGGTGATAAACAGGTGCGGATATGTCTGATAATAGATGTTGGATATCATGCCGACAGGGTCAAGTCCGACAAAGGCAAAAACGGAAAAAATGAGCGGCTGATACCAGTATTGCCTGTTGACAAGGAAAAGCGCGTAACTCAGGAGCAACAATGACGCAAGGGTAAGAACATGCTGAAGCTCACGAAACCCAAGCAAGGTAATTGCCGGGTAAACCTTGAAAACGAGGTAATTCAACAATGTTGAAGCCCTCAATGCCCCGGTGAATTTGTCCTTGAAGAAATCATCGCCTGCGGTAAGCCGCCAGGCCTCGGTCATGTGATAGCCCTCATCAATGAAATTGAAACCATAGCGAAGTTTCACCCACCCGGTAACAGCGGCAATACAAAAGATGATGAGCGATAAGCCAAAAACGAGACGCTGCTGCTTGTCGGTTGACATTTCGATATTATCCATATGCTACCCGGCTATCGATTTGTTCTGGTTCAAAATGCGATTAAATTGAATAATGACATGATGATTTTCACTGCCACAGTCCATTTCTTGAAAGCCTCCCTGCAATGATCGATGATCACAGCTGCCAATAAAAAAATACCCTGACATAGATTCGAACACCTATGCCTGCTTATCATCGGGCAAATCCCCTTGTCAAGAAACACACCAGCACGATTATTATCTTGATGCTGAAAAGATAGTTATGCATAATTACCTGGCAAATAACCTGTATTTGATAGAGAACTTTGGAGGTTCATGACAAATCAAGCCGAGTCACTACCTCTTGCAGCCAGAGGCCAGGATGTTCTCATCTGGCCCCAGGCAAAAATCATTTATCCCGAGGTAATTTTCATTGGGAACTCTGTCATCATAGATGATTTTGTATTTTTCATGGGAGGCAAAAAAAGCATTCTGGGCAATTTCATTCATATCGGATCCTTCACCTCCATAACCGGCGGCGGCGAATTCACGATGCATGACTTTGCCGGACTTTCAAGCGGGGTAAGGATCTATACCGGCAATGAGGATTATTCAGGGAAATACCTCACAAACCCGTCTGTTCCGCATCCATACCGGGTACCTGTCCGGTCCTTTGTGCACATAGGGAAGCATGCAATAATCGGGGCGAATTCCGTAGTACTGCCTGGAATCACTATCGGTGAAGGTGCCGCAATCGGCGCTAATTCACTGGTAACAAAAGATTGCAGGGCCTGGACAGTCTATGCGGGCTCCCCATGCAAAGAGATCAAGCCAAGACCAAAGGATGAGATCCTTCAACTGGAGGATCGTCTGATGAGAGAATTATTCGACGATCAGGGGGATTACATCCCCAGAGGTCTGCGCAGGAAACTTTGAGGTTATCAGGATTCACAGATTATTATTTGATATTTTTTTCAGTTTAACCGATCCGTTAGAGTAAGAAAGGACTGTCCTTTCACTGGTTTGTGTGAAATTTGACTTTATTTGAAAGGGAGAATGCCTTGCCCCGCGAAAACGCTGTCAAAAAGAATATAGCAGACCTGGAGATATTCGGCGGCCCGGCGGCCTTTTCAGAGAAGATTCATGTCGGCCGTCCGAACATTATCAACCGTAAAGGATTTCTCGATCGCATCAATACCATCATAGACAACCAGTGGCTTACCAACAACGGTCCCTTTGTTCAGGAGTTTGAAAAGAGGGTCGCGGAATTGATCGGCGTAAAACACTGCATCGCCATGTGCAACGGTACTGTGGCTCTGGAAATTGTGATCCGTGCACTTGGGCTGACCGGTGAAGTGATCATCCCTTCAGCCACCTTTATTGCTACAGCGCACGCCTTGCAGTGGCAGGCCATCACCCCTGTCTTTTGCGACATAGATGAAAGGACCCATACCATCGACCCCGCTCAGATTGAGCGCATGATAACTCCCCGGACGACCGGGATAATCGGGGTCCACCTCTGGGGACGTCCCTGCGATACACAAGCCATCGATGAGATCGCGCGCAGGCATCACCTGAAGGTACTCTACGATGCCGCCCATGCCTTTTCATGCAGGCATAACGGAAAGATGGTGGGTAATTTCGGGGAAGCCGAGGTCTTCAGTTTCCATGCCACGAAATTCATCAATACCTTGGAAGGCGGTGCCGTGGTCACCAACAATGATGATCTGGCCTTGAAGGTACGCCTGATGAAAAACTTCGGGTTCATGGGCTATGACAATGTCATATACATAGGCACGAACGGAAAGATGAACGAGGTGTCGGCTGCAATGGGTTTGGCATCCATCGACAGCCTTGATGAGGTAGTGGCGATCAATCGTGTGAATTACTTCCGGTACCGGGACAACCTGGAAACCGTCCCCGGGTTGACATGCCTGGCGTACATACCGGATAATCTGCCTAACTATCAGTATGTTATAATCGAGGTTGACGAGAATCAGATGCACCTTTCACGCGATCAGATCGTCAGGATACTCCAGGGTGAGAATATCCTGGTCAGACGCTATTTCTATCCCGGCTGCCATAAAATGGAACCTTACCGATCATATTTCCCCCATGCAGGTCTTTTGTTGCCAAGCACGGACAAGGTCCTCTCACGCGTAATAAGTCTCCCGACAGGGTCATCGGTGAGCCATGACGATATCGATTCAATATGCTCGCTGATGCGCTTTATTGTTCTTCATGGCAAAGAGATCAAGGAGAAGATGCCAGGTGAGTGAAGAGCACGTGGATTTCTCAATTGTCATACCGGTTTACTTCAACGAGGGAAGCCTGAAACCAATCTATCGGGCCATAGAAGAAAAGGTCATCAGAAAAAACCCTGGAAGAACCGGAGAGGTCATCTTTGTAGACGACGGTTCAGGTGACAATTCTTTTACTGAGCTGATGGAAATTCGCAATGAACACCCCGGCGTGGTAAAGGTAATCAAATTCGTGCGAAACTTCGGGCAACTTCAGGCGATCATGGCGGGGTATAAGCTTGCCAAGGGGAAGTGTGTCATCTCGATCTCAGCCGACCTGCAGGACCCCCCCGAATTGATCAATGACATGCTCGATCATCACTTCAGGGACGGTTATCACATCGTTGTATGCTCTCGAGAATCCCGTGACGAATCCCTCTTCAGGCGGGGCACCTCTGAGGTGTTTTACTACATCATGAAACGGTTAAGTTTTTCAAACATGCCTGCAAAGGGATTTGATTACGTTCTCCTGAGTGAGAAGGTAAAAAACATCATCCTGGAAAACCAGGAAACCAATGCCTTCTTTCAGGGCCAGATATTGTGGACAGGGTATGATATCAAATTCATCCCCTATAAAAGGGAAAAACGCTCTATCGGCATATCCAGGTGGACATTCAGCAAAAAGCTTAAATATCTCATTGACGGCGTGATGAGCTATTCCTACTTCCCCCTGAGGGCCATGTCAGTAACCGGTTTGATTGTAGCCCTGTTCGGTTTTCTCTATGCCTTCGTTATATTTTTCGGAAGGATTTTCGGCTCAGTGCCCATTCAAGGATGGGCGCCTCTCATGATCATCGTTCTGGTGTTATCCGGGATTCAGATGCTCATGCTCGGGATTATCGGAGAGTATTTATGGAGGACCCTTGATCAGGTCCGGAACAGGCAAGCATACATCATCGAGAAGATATTCGACTGATGCCGCCAAGAACAGGAGATAGCTAAAAGCGAGTCAATGGGATCGATGCCTGACAATAATGACCAGGTAACAAGCGGGCTCCGTTCATTACTCAGACTCCCGGCCGTTTACCTTTTTTTCCAATACCTCATGAACAGCCATGGGAAGTACCGGATGTGCCTGGAGCGATTTCTGAAACCCGTTCACGGGAAAAGGATACTGGATATCGGTTGCGGTTGTGCCGATATCCTCACCCTCCTGCCCCCTGATGTCCACTATGTGGGATATGATCTGAGCGCCGAATATATTGCATATGCCCGGAATAAATTCGGTAGCCGGGCAGTATTTTATAATCAGCGGGTGAATGACATCACCATCTCCGGCAGCGCTCTGTTCGACATTGTGATAGCTGACGGTCTTCTCCATCATCTTAACGACTTCGAGGCCGCGGAACTCTTTGCCTTAGGGTCCAAGGTCCTGTGCGACACAGGGTTCATGTTTACGGCAGACCCCACCTTAATCGAAAATCAGGGATTTATTTCACGATGGATCAGCCTGACGGATAGGGGAAAACATGTCAGGTCTCCTGATGACTACAAGAGAATTGCACAAGATATATTCCCTCATGTAGAAGCCCATGTCATTCACAATGTGAGCAACCGGCCGCAAACCGGGTGTTTCATGAGGTGCTATAAGAATGCTCCGCGCCAGGAAAACACCAGGGATAGTCTTGCATAAGCACAGATAACCTTGGGTGAGCTCTCTTGCCGGCCCGCAAAATTCATTGCCTGCAGCGGCCTGTGATTATCTGCATGAATTGAGAGGTCTTGCGGATATTCACAAGGTCATGGTCCGTCTTCAACAGATTGCAGTCACTAAAACCTAGGTCTATCGCGCGTTTCAAAGCCCTGAGTGACTCCTCGCGGTTGCCTGACATGGCATGCATACAGGCAAGATTGTAGTACGTTTCAGGTGCATCGGGCTTCAGTGCAATCAGTTTATTCATTATGGCAACGGCGTCATCCATTTTTTTCTGTTGCGTATAAAGCCTGGCAAGCTGGTTAAGCACAACCGCCGAATGCGGATCCAGCGATAGCGACCTCTGGTAAGAGTCGATGGCCGACTGATAATCCGACTTCTTCCTATACAGGTTGCCGAGTTGAATAAATAATTGAGGGTTTTCAGGATCAACTCCCGTAAGTTTTTGTATCTGCGCAATGGCTGGATCTATCTGATTATCGACATAGCAGGTGATGCTGAAATCATCATCGACCTTGAACCGGTCAAGTACGTACATCGTGCTTCTTACATAAACGGAGATGGGGTCCTGAAGCTTAGGGTCGAGTTGTGAAGGCGGCCAGCCATACTTTCCCTGTTGCGGGGATATGGGAACAAGGGTCATGGGCCGGTCAAAAACAAAGGCCAGTCTGGGCTTGCGTTTGTGCTTCATCATGAATTCAATGGACTCATCATAGTATCCCCGGCCTTTGAGACCGAAGTGGATGAAGGTATCATCCATTGATGGCCTTCGTTTTGCAATCATATGTGCCATGGGCGACATGGGGTAGGCTATGATGAAATCCCCCTTTTTCGAATACGTGCCTGATGTATCTTCTATCCAGTCATAAACCTCAAGGTACATGGAATTTGTCCGTATTCCCCTTCCGAATCCTTCTTCGATTATGGAAGTTGCCTGTGACGGGATGACATCAGTAAACAGATACTGCCAGTCGAACCAGGCGAGACGGAGATAAAAGGGTCCCAGTAAAAGCAAGAGAAGAATAAACTGATAGGCGGGCGAGAGCCCTGTGATCTTTCGAGTCCCCAGTATCCATGATCCTATAACGGCAAGGATGGGTATGGAGGACAGAAGTACGGTAAGCATTCCGAGGCTGGAGAACAGACTGGTTGACAGGGCAAGAATCGTTGCAGGCACCATGAGTATGATACCGGTTTCTTCACATGGGCTGAGGTCGTGCTTTCTGAATGTTTTGAAAGCGACAGATGACCAGAACAGGACAAGGAACGAGGCGAGAAATGCTGAACACGCCCATGGGGTATTATAAACATTACCCGTGGTGATATTCCCTGACAGGTAACTCCAGAAGGGGAAGCCGACCAGCGCATAAATCAGGACCGGGAAGATCAGGACTCCGCAATAGAACAGATACCTGTTCGGTTGCCGGATAATGGCGGCGGCACCGAGAAGAAGAACTGAGGCAATGCCAATGAGCGTGAGAAGACCCCAGTTGATATGAAGCAGGGTATGGGTGGAAAAGATCCCTATCGATTGCATCATCTTTGCGGAATTAATAAGATTGAGAATATATTCCCGGCCATAAACTCCCAGGAACACACCCCAGCACAGGACAAAGGGGATAAGGACCAGGGACACATCCATAATACTGAACTTGAATCTTTCATGGAGCAGTTTCTTGTTCATGAAATAAAAAACCATGGGCGCTGCAATGATGGTGCTCGTATAGAGTGCACTCAGACTCATCGCCCACAGTGATAGGCCGGAGAAAAGAAAAAAAGCAAACCTTGCTTTGCGGGACTGCTGATACAATCCGAAGATGAAAAAACCGATGTACAAGGTCAAGAACAAGTGAGGATAGGTCTGATAATATAAGTTGGGTATGCCGCCGATAGCATTCAACCCTGTGAAGGCGATGATCGAAAAAACAAAGGGAAGATGCCAAGATTCCTTCTGAGTACGCGAAAGTGCACCGGCAAAAATTGCCACCGCCGTGATAGTCAGTAAAAACTGCAGTCTTCTGAAACCCAGCAGGGTAATATCCGGAATGATATCAAATACAATCTTATTGATCAGGGTATAGTGAAGTAAGGCCCCTGTGATCTTGTCATGGAGAAAATGGTCTCCTGCCGCAAGCCTCCAGCTTTCGGTCATATGGTACCCTTCATCCGTGAAATTGAAACCATACCGGAGTCTTATCCAGCCGCCAATGGCTGCTGCCAAGAATACGATCAGAGAGAGGATAAACAGCCCATGCTGCTGCGTGAGAATGTTTTTTGAAGGGGTGGTTTCTTTTTTCATCTTACTTTTTCACTGTGCATAACAAAACAAATCGAGGGATCAGCCCTGACCGTAGAATCTCATGATCTGACCCACGATATACTCTCCATCTTCATCATTCATCTCATAGTACAAGGGCAGCCTGAGCAGTCTGTTGCTCAGGTCGTTCGTATACCTCATATCCCCGGCAGACCTCCCATAGTGCATGCCGGCAGGGGACGAATGGAGGGGCACATAGTGAAATACCGTTAATATTCCGGCTTCTCTCAAAGATTGAATCAACCGGGTCCGTTCATCAAGCGAACCGGTTATAATATAGAATATGTGGGCATTCCCTGAACAATTCTCATCTATGTAGGGAAGCCTGATAATACCCTGATCCTCGAGTGTCCTGAGCTGCTTGTAGTAAAGGTTGAACAGCCTGCACCGTTTTTCAATGGTCTGCTCCGCCTGCTCCATCTGGGCATAGAGAAAGGCACTGACAAGCTCACTGGGAAGATAAGACGACCCGATGTCCATCCATGTATACTTGTCGATCTCACCCCTGAAGAACCGAGCTCGATCAGTACCCTTCTCCCTGATGATTTCGGCCCTATTTACGAACTGCTCATCGTTTATCAGGAGCGCTCCACCCTCACCGCTTATGATGTTCTTTGTCTCATGAAAGCTCAAGGTGCCCAAGTGGCCAATTGTTCCGAGATGTCTGCCTTGGTAGGAGGAAAGAAGGGCTTGGGCAGCATCCTCCACTACAAACAGATGGCTTTTCTCTGCTATGCACATGATCTCATCCATCGAACAAGGCACCCCTGCATAGTGAACTGGAACAATGGCTTTTGTTTTGTCCGTAATTGCCTCTCCAATCCTGTTTTCATCCATGTTGAGGGTATCGGGCCTGATATCCACAAACACAGGTACCCCGCCTCGAAGCACAAAGGCATTTGCTGTCGAGACAAAAGTGAAAGAGGGCAAGATCACCTCATCTCCAGGTTGAATGTCAAGGAGAATCGCGCACATTTCAAGCGCAGCAGTGCATGAATGTGTCAGCAGGGCTTTCCTGCAGCCGAGCTTCCACTCGAGCCATTCATGACATAATTTAGTATAATACCCATCACCGGCAAGCTGTCCTTTTATGACTGCCTGTGCGATATAGTAGAGCTCCTTGCCCACAATGAAAGGTTTATTGAACGGTATCCTTATATCTTTTTGGTCCATATCATGATCCTTTTCTTGCTATACAGATCAACGACCCTCCGATTGGGAGAGATTTACCTCTTTCTAACATACGCCCTTCAACACCACATACCTGACTCAGGATACGGTTGATTGAAGATGCAATCCTTAACTCACGCAGAGGATCATATTCCTTCTGCTTACTCACAGCAAGTTGTGCATACAGCCTTGAAAATATCATGAGAGGGAGCAGAAGGGTAATGAATGAGGTCATATGGACAATCCGGAAACCACTATCCATTAGCTTCTGCATTAATTCCTTTTTCCCATACCTTCGCCTGTGAAAGGCTTTCTCATCCTGCTTGGACCATAGCCACTGATGCTGGGGTACCGTAATAATCAGTCCCCCTCCGGGCACGAGCGATTTGTATATCTCTTCAAGTGCCTTATCATCATCTTCTATGTGTTCAAGAATGTCCAATGCCAGGATAAGGTCGAACTCCTCAATAAAAGGCATCTTGCATGCATCGATCTGATAGAAGTCCGCATCCGGCACTCTTGCGCTGGCAAACTGCAGGCCTTCTAGGTATAAATCACTCCCACAAAGCTTGAACTGCTGATGTCTTCTGCGGATTTCAGAGAGGACAAATCCAGTCCCGCACCCTATTTCCATCACAAGTCGCACCTCGGGAAAGTTGTTTCCAATGGCCCTTAAGATTAGCCTGTTGCGGTATATGAACCAGAAATTATCCTTTTCAAGTTGGTACAGTCCTGGAAAATAATTCCTGTCAAAGGATTCATGCCGGTAAAGATTGTCTTCAAGGAAGGAAAAGAACCCCGACCTAACAGGAGGAGTATGTCCACAGTTGGGACAGCCCCACTCAACAGATTCAAATCGCTGGTGGCATACAATACATATCTTCATGCCTTCACGACCTTCTATTCTTCATCGATCAAACCACTTGTGAAATGTATAGCATGAATAAAAGGGCACGAATCCGAGGCGTATCCAAGTATGCTGGCTTACCAGATTTGTGATCTGGGTAGAAATGGTCATCTTTCCGAGGTCTCTTGTCACACACCACCGCATGCAGTTTACCATGATCGATCGATAGGCACCTCTTCCTTGATATGGGGGTGCCACCCCGAAAAGAAGACCCTCTCCTTCCCTGTGATCATTGATGCGCATGGTTCCGAATCCGATGATCTCATTTCCTGATTCTGCAACGAGTACCTGCTCTGTCACCTTACGGGAGAGGCAGGACTTATAGGCCCAATCGGCATAAACCTCATCAGACATTCTTTTATCAAGCCTGCTGTCCGCATGATAGTGACTGAGGTAACCATGAAAAGATCTTCCTGCTATAGACTTTACAGTTTGTTCTTCACCGGGCCTGAATGCTCTGACCTGAAATTCACGATCATCAACCGGTATTTCCTTCCTTGTCAGGTCGCAGGAAAAGTAGATAAGTGTATCCATGAGTAAGAAACCCAGCCGCTCCAACTCATGGACTACTTTAAAGTCAGATGTATCACATCGTGCAATGAGAAGCTCCACCATGTTTTCTTCACAATACTCCAGAATCAGGGGTATGCGATCACTGTTGAAGTCGGTTGTTTTGGCAGTCTTTATGCCGAAGCGTTCTTCATCCATGGCAGACAGGGAGACATACTGTGCAGCTTTGGTCATGGCTTGTCCGGGTTTTTGTCAATCAATGGCTTCACTATCTCGCGAATGATACTACTGGGCCGATCAATTGTCCTGAAGTGAATACGACCCAGGTATTCTCCGAAAATGCCAAGCATCAGAAGCTGCACCCCTGAGAAAATGGCTATGATGCATGCAAGGAAGGAGAATCCCGGTACACTGCCCCCGTGAATAACATAGTTGCCGACTACATAGATCATTATCATAAACCCGAATATGGTAAATATGAATCCGAGGATGCTTGCAAGCTGCAGCGGCAGCGGGCTGAACCCGGTAATCATGTTGAAGGCATGTGTAGCGAGTTTCCAAATGGTATAGTTTGAGACACCGGCCTTGCGCGGATCATGCCGTACAGGAACAGCAGTGAAACGCGTCGTGCCCCAGGTGAGCAGCACATCGAGAGAAACGTATGATCCCCGGTAATCGGCAAAGGCATCACGCACCTGGGTGCGTAAGGCTCTGAATGCGCTCACCATCCGGGCGGTCTGGGCCCCGACGGTGGCCTCCAGTGCGCTTTTCGTAATGATCGAAGCCATGTCTCTCCACAGGCCGTGCTGTTGTTGAAGGGGTGGGCCATACACTACATCAAATCCCTGATCAAGTTTCTCTGTCAGTTTAGGGATCTCTTCGGGCGGATGCTCCAGGTCATCGTCCATGGTGACGATCACCTCGTAACGCGCCTTCCTGATGCCGCAGAGCAGCGCATTGTGCTGCCCGTAGTTCCGCATCAGATTCACGCCGCATATCCAATTGTCGTTCCTTACCAGGGAGCAGATTACGTCCCAGCTTGAATCCCGGCTCCCATCGTTTACCAGGATCAGCTCATATGCTTTAAAATGCGCTTCGAGCACTGGCTTGAGGCGGTTTACAAGGTCTGCAAGAACAGGGCTGCTGTTATAGACAGGTATGACCACCGAGACATTCATGCGTGCACTAGTCCCTCTTTTTGTACCTTATTCCGGGAGGCCTGCCTTGATTTCTTAAACATCCCAAATTCCATAACAACAATGAAAAACCTCCACCTTTCAATTTGTTGTACCACTTGGATCGGCAGAAATCATTAATTTTTTTACAAATTCAGTATTCCTGATACTCTCCAGATCAGGATCTGTTTTTATCAGTTCAACCTTTTTAAATCCCTTTTGCATTGCCTTCTTCAGCCAAGCTACGGATTCATCAGGCATGTTCTTTCTGGCATATACACAGGCAATATTATAATAATTGTCCGGATTGTCCGGTTGTATTTCAAGGTGTTTCTTGAGGTACGACAACGATGAGTCGTACTCTCCCTTGCGACCGTATGCCACAGCAATGTCATTCAGGGCTGCCGCAAAGTGCGGCCTGATTGCCAGCGCCCTTTTCATCTGGGAAATTGCGTCATCCACCTTGTTCTGTTCCAGATATTTTCTCCCCAGCCTGTAATACGGTATCGGATCCTGGGGACTTTCTTCAATTTTCTTTTCCAGCAGGGAAACTGCGTCATCCATGCCCTGACCCTGATGCCGCAGGATCTGGATATTTTCTCTTGCCTTGACATCCCCGGGGTTCAGCCTGAGTACTTCCTGATATTGCTTTATGGCCTCACCCGCCCTGCCGGTCTTTTCCAGGATCATGGCGAGCTGGAAATGCGTATCAGCGTTGGCAGGATTTATCTCAACGGCTTTTGCAAAGTTGATGCGAGCCTCATTGAACTTCTGCTGATGGGTAAAGGCAATACCCAGTCCGATATACAGTTGTTCATCACCGGAAAATTTCTGTACCGCCTTCATGAGGTGACCGACCGCCTCGTCAAACCTTCCTGTCTGTATGAGCACTATTCCCAGATTATAGTTTGAAGTGGGATCACCCGGATTGATCTCCATGGCGGCATTATAGTTTGCTATGGCACTGACGAGATCCCCTTTGCCGGTAAAATAATCGCCCAGACAGCAGTATGCTACACTGTTTCGGTCGTTGACCTTGACTGCATGGGTGAAAAGAGTGAGATCATTCTTCCAGTAGGCCGCCTGCTTCCAAGAAAGTATCGCACATATGACGAGGACCGGCACTGCCAGGCTGTACAGTACGGCCTTTGCCTGCTTCAGTCCGGATAACAGATCCGGAATGAGCCAGCCGATGATGATGAACAATCCTATTGCAGGGACATAGACCCATCGCTCAGCCATTGCCGGCCAGAGCCCTACCTGCAACAGGCCGCTTACCGGGACCAGCGTGCCGAGGTACCAGAACCAGCCCGTAAAGAGGTAGGGTTTATTCCTTATGAAGAGCAATGATGCGGCTGTAATGCCCAGGAGCACTATACCTGCAAGAACAGCATTCGCCGGTGGCAGACTCTGAGGGTAAGGGTAATAGATGGTCAGGTTCGCAGGCCAGAACATTTTCCCGATATAAAGCACATAGGATATCAGGGCATTTTCTATGCGTAACGAGTAGCCGACCATCTCCGGGGTAATGACATCCACATTTTGGCGGGAGGATTTCAGGGAAATGAAAACAATGGCCACGCTCATGATCAGGAGCGGGATCTTTTCAAGTATCAGCCTGAAAATCAGTTTCTGATATTCCTTAGCCTTCAGCTGGCTGAAGATATCTTTCAATCTGAAATCAAGAGTGATTCTTCTCAAAGGCCAGTAATCGAGCAGGAGCAGAACAAAAGGCAAGGCAACAAGCGTCGGGGGCTTTGCCAGGATCCCGAGGAGATATACGCACAGGGTCATGAGATAACGGGTTATGCCGGGTTTTCGCGAATAGTAGATATGGGACAGGATGGTGAGTATCGAGAATGTAGCACTCAGCAGATTCTTACGCTCCGCCAGCCATGCAACGGAATCCACGTTCACGGGGTGCAATGCAAAAAGCAGTGCTGCGAAAGAACTGCTTCCATGGGAGCCGGTCATAATTCTCAAGGCGGCATACAACAGGAGACTGTTTACCAGGTGAAGCGCCATGTTCATGAGGTGGTGCATACCGGGGTCTGTCCCGAAAAGCTCACAGTCCAGCATGTGAGACAGCCACGTTACCGGATGCCAGTAGGATCTTCCGGTGAAGCTGAATGCCCACTTGATCCCTTCCCAGGAAATCCCTGCCTTGACCATGGGATTGTCCGACACATACAGCTGATCGTCGAAATTGATGAACTCGTGGCTTCCGATCTGCCAGTAAACCAGCACGGTCGTTATTATGATGAAGGCACAGGTGATGCCGTCTTTATATATGGGTGGCAAATTCCTGGTTTCATCGGTTGATGGATTCATGATCAGCCCTTATGCGTCATCACCTGCGGAATTTTATTCTGCGCAGTATCATTTCCGGGCAGGACAGAGCCCGGATGAGATCATCCCGATGCCCTCCGGCCTTCAACCGTGGATTCTCTTGATCAAATCCTTATAGAATGTCGTAGTCCGAAGATTATTGAGGTCCTCATCCTGCTTCAGAAGCTTCCAGTCCTTGAAACCCTTATCCATTGATTTTGTCAGCCATCTGGCTGCATCATCAACCTTTCCCTGCTTGGAATATAAGCATGCAATATTGTAATATCCGTTGGGATCATCAGGTTTAAGCTTCACGAATCTATTAAGGATTTCAAGGGCCTTTGTATTATTGCCTCTCATGGAATAAGCAACGGCCAGTTTTTGCAGCAATTCCGGATTATCGGGATCCTTCAAGCTTATCTGCTCCAGTTTTGAAACAATATCCTCACCTATCTTATTCTTGATAGCCAGGGCCATGCTTAAAGCGTTGCGGGCGTCTTTGTGCTTCGGATCAATCTTTACCGCCTGTTCGAAATGCTTAACGGCGTCGTTCACCTTGCCCTGGTTCATGAGTATTATGCCAAGGGAATAATGGCTCTCTGCATCTTGGGGATTAATCCTGATGGCAGTGAGCAGATATGTTTTTGCCTTCTCTTTGTCTCCCTTCTTGGCGAGAACCACTCCCAGGTTGTAATAACCATCCGGATATTCCGGATCAATCTTGATCAGGTGGTAGAACTGGTTTATTGCCTTGTCTGTCTCCCCCAGTTCCGAATAGATTATCCCCAGCCTGAAGTTTGCCTTTAAATCATCGGGGACATACCGGAGTGCTTCGGAGTAATAATAAATCGATTTCGTTTTGTCCCCGGTTTCATAATAGAGATTGCCCAGGTTATTCAACAGCAGCACATCATTATAGTTCAATCTCAGCGCCGCTTTGAAATGATCGGCAGCCAGATCATATTTCTTCTTTGACACGTAAACGTTTCCAATATTTGCGTGGGCAACGAAGTTATCCGGGTTTGCCTTGAGGGCGTGCGAGTATAAGGTCATGTCATTGATCCAGTATCCTGCCTGCCTCCAGGTAAGCATCATGAGGAGCAGCAGAACAGCAGATGCAGCAACCGAAAGGGTTTCCCTTTCATAACGCCGGCCATGGACAATATCATGCATGCCCCATGAGACGGTTATAAATAAACCGATGTATGGGACATATGCCCATCTCTCGGCTATCTCAGGCCATAAACCGCCCTGCATGATGCCTGACACCGGAACGAGGGTGCCAAGAAACCACAGCCACCCGACAAAGAGATAGGGAGCGCGGAAAATCAATCTCAGGACCACTGCTGAAATTCCTATAAGCAGTGCGCCGGCTCCGGCAACCTCCCAGAAAGGAATTGATTTAGGGTAAGGATAATAGAAGGAGAGATTCATCGGACAGATCATCTTCCACAGATACAACACATACGACACAACGGCATTTTCAATGCGGAGCCCCATTGGCACATACGCAACACCAACATTAAAGCCGCCCCACCGGATAGACAGTGAGGCAACGATTATTGCGCCTAAAGAGAAAACCAACAGGGGTATCTTCTCGGCTATCAAGCGGGAGACAGCAACGCCCTGATAGCTGAATTGGGGGTTTGCACCCTTCTTCTTGTCCTGCTGGATAAAATCGAATCTGATCCTTTTCAGAGGCCAGTAATCCATCAGCAGAAGAACAAACGGCAGGGTCACGAGCATGGGCTTTGATAGAAGGCCGAGAATGAACAGAAAGAGCATGAGGAAATATTTAGTCAAACGCGGATTCTCGAGATAATAAAAATATGTCAGCATGGTGAGCATCCAGAAAAAGGTGCTCAGGACATTCTTCCGCTCTGCAACCCATGCCACGGTATCCACGTTCACCGGGTGCAGCGCAAACAGGGCTGCTGCAAAGGCGCTTCTCCAGTGAGAGCCTGTCATCTTCTTCAGGACAATAAACAGCAGGATGCTGTTCAGTATATGGAACAGGGCGTTTATCAGGTGATGTATGCCCGCATTCAAACCGAATAGTTCACAGTCGAGCTGATGGGACAGCCATGTTACGGGATGCCAGTAGGTTACCTTTGAGAAACCGAAGGCATATTTCAGCCCCTGCCAGGACAGTCCTGTTTTTACCTTTTCGTTTAAGGTAATATACATGTCATCATCGAAGGTTATGAACTGATGGCTGCCGACCTGCCAGTAGACCCCTGCGGTCATGGCTATGATGAACCCAATGATCAGGAGTGATTTATAGGGTTCCGTTGCTGTCTTCTTGAGATAATCCATAATCATCTGTCGTGAACGAAGATTTTCATTTCATGAGATGTGGTTCTGCTCTTTCCTGATATCCCTTCTGTCGCCGATGACCCGTGCAGGTGTTCCTCCTGCTATTTTGTACTCCTCAATGTCATTCAAGACACTGGAGCCTGCCGCTACCACTACTCCCCGGCTGATGGTGATGCCCCCCTTGATGAAGGCATTCGCACCTATCCAGACATCATCGCCGATCACAAGCGGCTGCATGGTGTGGTCCCGCGAACTCATGGGGGTGTCGATATTCCTGTGCTGATGAGCCGAGGACACCAGCACCGCATGGGGTCCCACCATGACCGAATCTCCTATCCTTATCCCGCCTCTCCCATCAAGGACTGCCCCGGAGTTCACGGAGAACCGCTCACCGATCTCCAAGCCGTAGGTGTGAGTAAGGTATACCCCCGGGTAGATGAGGGCATCTTTGCCAAGGCCCTTGCACAGTGCTCTATAAAGCACCTTCCTTATCATGATCCCTTCGATACTCGGAAGATTCCTGGTAAAAAATCCGGCATACTCCTCGAGCACCAGATGGAACAGGTTGCCCCGGTATTTTTTTATGAATCGTTCTATGGGACCCATGCAATGATCCATCCTCACCTTATCTGAACTTGATCTTCTTCATGGCGAACACCGTCATCTTCAGAAGCAGCCACCCGTGTCTCCACCGGTCGATGTTGGTCTCGCCGTATTTCCTTTCTGCGTAGCGGATGGGCATCTCAACGATCTTCATGTTCTGCCTGGCAGCCCCGAACAGGAGGTCGAAATCACCGAACGGGTCGAAATCACCGAAGTAGGAGCGGTTCCTGGCGATCTTGTCATAGTCTTTCCTGCTCAGCACCTTTGTCCCGCACAGGGTGTCCTTGATAGGCTGCCCCAGCAGCCAGGAGAAAGCCAGCGAGAAAAATTTGTTGCCCAGCAGGTTCAGGTAGCGCATGGCCTGTTTTTCCATGGGGTAGATCAGCCTCACTCCGTTGATGAATTCCCCGCTGCCTGAGATTATGGCCTCGTAGAACCGCGGGAGGTCCTCAGGGGGCACCGTCATATCGGCATCGAGAATCATGAAGATATCGCCCGAAGCATTCCGGTATCCCAGGCGCACGGCATCTCCCTTGCCCTTGCCGGCCTGCTTGAACAGTTTGCACCTTCTCTGCGGGTGGGCGGCAATGGCCTTCTCGATGGCCTCATAGGTGTTGTCCTTGGAGTTCCCCTCCACAAAGATCAGCTCGGTGCCGATGCCCATCTCGGGTGTGCGCCTGAAGATCTCTTCAATGTTGCCCGCCTCGTTTCGGGCAGGTACGACGACCGATACCAGGACATCTTCTTTTGCCTGCGCAGGCTTCATCCGCGCCACCATGAAATTCGTCAGTGAAAGGTACGAGAACGGCCACAGCCTTACGGCATAGGTATTGAGCAGGGTCGAGACGGCCGGTGTTTCCATGGGCCAGAGTATTTCACGCCAGTTCCTGATGACCTCGAATCCAGCCAGGTTGAGCATGTTCGTGACATCCTCAACCGTGAGCCAGTTCTGGGGCAGGAATGGTGTCGAGAGGCCGAACGTCTTGCCGAGCAGGAGCGGGAGCTCCCAGAGCCGGCTGTACATGTTTATGACGATGCGTGTTTCAGGGGTCGAATACTTACGAAGTCCCTTGAGCAGGGCCTGCACGTCCCAGATGTCGTTCACAAGGTCTGAAAGGATGATGACATCGAAGGTCTCATCAAGGTTGAGTTCGTGCGCATCGGCCTCGATGAACCTGAGGCCCGGGTGTCGCTGTGCCGCACGTTTCAGCATCTCACCCGAGAGATCCACGCCTACCCCGCATGAGGGATTCAGAGACGCCAGAAGGTCGCCTGTTCCGCACCCGAGCTCCAGAACCTTCTGTCCCGGCGAGACAACATGGGTATAAATTTCACCCAATCTCTTGTGGTAATAGCTTCCCATTGACTGCCACGTGTCTTTCCTGCGGGCAATGGCGTCCCAGTGGTTCCGCCGTGCGGTACGGTATTTGAGGGCGGGAGTCTGTTTTGCTGAGGCAGAGTCAGTTGGTTTCATGCTCTTCATCCCTGTGTGCGGTTGATTGTATGTAAATACCAGGCATAAGTCTTCTGAATGCCCTCTTTCAGGCTGGTGCCTGCATTCCATCCAAGGGAGCCGATCCGGCTGACATCCAGAAGCTTCTGGGGTGTGCCGTCGGGCTTGGTGGAATCCCATCGGATGTCTCCGCGGTATCCGATTATTCCGCTGACGAGTTCAGCGAGCTCGCTGATGGTCATGTCCCTGCCTGACCCGATATTCACGAACTCGCCTATGGCTACTGCATCACAGCTGCTCATGAGATACACGCAGGCGCCCGCAAGGTCGTCCACATAGAGGAATTCACGCCTGGGACTGCCGGTGCCCCAGAGGGTTACAGCGGCCTTCCCCTGCTCCTTTGCCTCGTGAAACCGCCTGATGAGAGCAGGCAGCACATGTGATGTCTCAAGGTTGAAATTGTCATTGGGTCCGAAGAGGTTCGTGGGCATAACCGAGATATAATTCGTCCCATACTGCTGATTGTAATACCGGCACATCTTGATGGCCGTTATCTTGGCTATGGCATAGGGCTCATTGGTGGGTTCCAGTTCGCCGGTGAGAAGGTATTCTTCTTTGAGAGGCTGCGGTGCAAGCTTTGGATAGATGCAGGACGATCCGAGGTTCAGGAGCTTTTTCACCCCGTGCTTATAGCTGGCATGGATGACATTGGTAGCAATCATGATATTCTGATAGATGAACTCGGCCGGATAGGTGCTGTTGGCAAGGATCCCGCCCACCCTGGCAGCACAGAGAAAAACGCATTCGGGCCTTTCCCGGGAAAAGAATTCATCCACATCCTTTTGGCTGGTAAGGTCCATGTCAGGCCAGGAACGGGTGATGAGGTTCCCATAGCCCTCATTCTCGAGCCTCCTTTTCATGGCAGAGCCCACAAGGCCGGTGTGGCCGGCGATGAAAATCTTCGAGTCCCTATTCATGGCGGTTCATGACGGTGAAGCCGCTGTTCTTGCAGAGCACATCCATCCTGGTCTCCTGTATGTCGTGCTCCACCATCTCGGCGATCATCTCCTGGAAGGTAATCTGCGGTTCCCAACCAAGGATCTTCTTCGCTTTGGTTGGGTCTCCCAGAAGTGTCTCCACCTCGGTAGGCCTGAAATAATGCGGATCGACCTGCACGATCACATCACCCGGCCGGACATTCGTCTCCCCTTCAAGAGGCTTTACCGACCTGGCCACACCCTTTTCATCCACACCTGTGCCCTGCCAGTCGATCTCGATGCCAACGCTTGAGAAGGCCTCATCACAGAGCTGCCGCACCGAATACTGCCTGCCGGTAGCTATGACAAAGTCCTGCGGTGTGTCCTGCTGGAGCATGAGCCACTGGGCCTTTACAAAGTCCTTTGCATGCCCCCAGTCGCGTAACGCTCCCAGGTTACCCACATAGAGCTTTGTCTGCAAACCCAGTGCAATCCTGCTGGCCGCCCGGGTCACCTTTCTGGTGACAAAGGTCTCGCCCCGGATGGGAGATTCGTGGTTGAAGAGGATTCCGTTGCAGGCATACATGCCATAGGCCTCTCGGTAATTCACGGCTATCCAGAAGGCGTACAGCTTTGCCACTGCATAAGGGCTCCTGGGGTAAAACGGCGTCTCTTCATCCTGAGGTATCTTTTGGACTTTTCCGAACAGCTCGCTGGTTGAGGCCTGATAGAACCGCACCTTCTTCTCCATTCCCAGGATACGTAATGCCTCCAGCACCCGCAAGGTCCCCAAGGCATCCGTCTGGGCAGTGTATTCCGGGGTCTCGAAAGATACCTGGACATGGCTCTGGGCCCCCAGGTTGTAGATCTCATCGGGTTCAACATCCTGGATAATACGGATTATATTCGTGGAATCCGTCAGGTCGCCATAGTGCATGAGAAACCGCACATCCTTGTCGTGCGGGTCCTGATAGAGGTGGTCAACGCGGTAGGTATTGAAACTCGATGACCTCCTCTTGATGCCGTGCACCATGTAACCCTTGCCCAGGAGAAACTCAGAAAGATATGCACCATCCTGGCCGGTAACGCCGGTGATCAAGGCCTTCTTCATTTCACACCCTCCCTGTTACTTACACTATCTCTTCGGAACTACAGCTATTATCACTTAACTGTTTTTTTGTCACTCTCTGGAAAAGTTTTCTGCAAGGCAGGTTAAAGATCACAGGCCTTGATGAAAGAAATCTTATACCTTCGTCCTGATTCCCTTAACCCAATTTATTTGCAAATCCATACTTCCCTGTATTAAGATCGCGCAGACTCAATCACTGGTGAAAGAAACATGCAGCAGAATAGAAAGATCCTCCTCTCACTCATGATCGGCATCGTCTTCTCCGGTGCGGCTGTGTATATCTCCTTCAGGAATGTCCCCATTGCAGAGCTCCTGGATTATATAAAAACCATCAACTTCTGGTGGATCATACCCTCTGCGCTTATCGCACAATCCACCTACCTGGTCAGGGCGCTGAGATGGAAGATCATCTTGAAACCAATCAAGAAGATCGGTTTCTGGCATGCCTTCCATCCCCTTGTCATAGGGTTCACCATCAATTGCATTCTTCCTGGCCGGCTGGGCGAGCTTGCAAGGCCGGCTATCCTCTACAAGAGGGACAAGGTGGATTTTTCAAAAGTGCTTGCAACCGTCGCCGTAGAGAGGATCTTCGATATCGCAACCCTGCTCTGCCTCTTTGTCCTCATCATGGGCAGCATCGAGATCGATCCATCCTTGAGCCTCAGCTTCAATGGCCACCAGATAAACCAGGCAACGCTTCTGGGCATACGGTCAAAGACCATGGTTGCCGGCATGGTGCTGTTGACCCTTATCTTCATGTTCATGCTGCCCGTTACCAGGCGTGCATTAGGCCGCTTCATCTCCTGGCTGCCGAAACTGCTCTTTTTCACGTCGTCCCATTTCCGGCAGCGCATGTCCGAGAGGCTGCACTCGCGTTCGCAGGCTGTCCTGGACAATATTGCCCTGGGTTTTGAGGTGCTGAAAAAACCATCCAAGATTCTCGCCTGCCTCGGTCTTTCCGTGGTGGTGTGGTTGATGACCTTTTATGCATTTTATATATTCACCTTCGGCTGCCAGGGCGTAAAAATCACCTTTCTCCAGGCTTCGGCATCCATCATCATCATGTGCTTTTTCATCATGCTGCCCTCGGTGCCCGGCTACTGGGGCATCTGGGAGGTTGGCGGCATCTATGGCCTGATGATCTTCGGGGTTCCCAAGACAGAGGCCGCAGGGCTGACGCTCACGAACCATTTCCTGGCCATCGCACCGCTCATCGTGATCGGGATCTTTTCTGCATGGGTGACAGGTGTGAACCTCATGCAGGCAGGCTTGCATTCCCGGGAAATCGTCTCGGAAAAGGACGAATAAGGTTCCGTTTCATAGGTCATGACCCTGTTCCCTGTTACGACGTTGTGCAGGGCAAACATTGACTGCTGGAGCAATATATTTCCATTTAAGAGTAATATTATTTACCCTTTTATTGAACTGATGCATCTCCCGGGAATTCAACCAGCTGAATTTATGCATGATGTATCATGGCATTTATATTGCTTATATTTTCAACACATAAAAGTGTGTATTGTATGCAATATCCCATGATGAGGACAGACGTGTTGTTGAAGAAGATTATTATTTTCTGGATCTGGCTGCTGTTCCCTCTGTCAGTGTGGGCCATGACGCCCCTGACGGATTTAGACCTTGGCAATGTCAACAACCCTCTCAGCCTGAGCATCAATCCCGTGCAGGTAACAGATATCAACAATGAAACCATGGATTGGGATGATGGCGACATGAGCAGGTTCCTGCTGTTCGCCATCAAACGTTGGAGCAAAGCCCGCCTTCAGCTCCCTGATAGTGCCGTTGAGGCAGCGGAAGAATCCGAAGCCTTTAACCGGTTCTCATTCTTCTATGTGTCTTCAGGTAATAGAAATGATGATAAAAGCATCAAAAACTTCCTGATCGATCCGATCACCCTGAAAGACGCCTATACAATTGGCTCCTCTGCTGACGATCACAACCAATACACTATCAGTGATAAACCGACGCGCAGCTTTGTCTATCCGACCGGCCTCTCGACCAGTTCAAATTCCCCTGTCATCGTCCATGTCAAACCTGACGGGAACACCCTGCTTCGCACTTATTACACCAATGATACGAACTCTACCATCCGTCCGAACAGCTGGGTGGACATAAAGACCCGCTAATTCATTTTCTGCACTATCTCCCTGAACCCCTGAGTACCTTTAATGGCGTCCAGGTCTTTATCCGTCACCAGGAGGCTGCGGTTTTTGAAACCTTTTGAAAGAGCCAGCCTCAACCATTCAACAGACTCTTTCAAACTGCCCTGCTTTGCCTTTATGCACGAGATATTATAGTAAATGTCCGCTTTATTCGGGTGGATTTCTCTCATTTTATTAAGCACCCTGAGTGCGTTTTCATAATCTCCATTATTCGAGTAGGCTATCGCCAACGACTGCATGACAGTTATTGAGTCCGGGTTGGTTTTCAGTGCCTCTACGAACCTGCGTATATCATCTTGTCCATTACTTGCCGGCCCTGTACCGCCGGCTGTATCTGTTCCTGCAAACCCTGAAGCTTTCAGTTCCTGAGATAATCTTTGCGTAAAGACATGTGCTCCCTGTGCGTTGAAGTGGCCATAATCAATGAATATGGACTCGTTCAATCCGCAGTCTTCAGGTGTCTGCCAGATTATAGAACTGATCTTTTCATTTTCCAGGCCGTGGATGAACTGCACATACTGTATATAGGTATTGAAATACTTGGGGTTATTATAGATTGCTTCGATATATTCCTTGCGAACCGGTGGCTGCAGGAGGACTATCTTCTTTGCGTTCTTCTCAGCAAGTTTGATCAGGCGCTTGAAATACTCGGCCTTGTATGGGGCAAATTTGAAATCATTCAGTTGATAGCGGGTAATCTGACCTGCTGTAAAGTTAGGGTCGTTCGCCATTGCCTGATAAGCTTGGGGATCGAACTGATATACCGGGAGACTTAGGTGCGGATCTGCATAGGGCGCTTTGATGATTAAACGAAGAGCAGAACCCCAGTCCATGAGAGAACGGCGCTCGGAAAAGGGCCATACGTAATCTGCCAGAAGGAGAACCCTTGTTTTCAAGTCCGGGTACTCCCACCGTTCCTGAAGAGTTGCCCACATATAAAAATGAGACTCGAAAGGATGAGGTCTTTTATAGATAGGGTGAATCGGATTCATGTTGAACATCCATGGCTCCACCTCGATGACGACCAGGGAAGACGAGTTGATCAATCCGGGGTATTTTCTGCAGACAAGCAACTCTTCCCAGGCTCCTCCGCCCTCGGTGGCGAGATTGATCACTTTCGACTGATCTATCCCCATCTGCCTAGCAAAAATATCGCTTTTAATGCAGTAAACAAAACGGGAACTTCCAAAGAATATCGCTTTCAGATCATGAGGTTTATAACGGTCGAGAAAGGAAAAGATCATTGTCAGGTTCGACCGCTGTGTGACCTTCTCCAACGGCTCCCGATTGATGGACAGCGGAATACATATAATAATTAGTATCGCACAGGTGACCAGAGCAACTTTTAAAGACTCGGGCATATTCTTCATGGCGTCAGAACTGTAAGTAGATGAATGGCTTGACATACGTTTCACCCAGGAACGAGATGCACAGGAAGAGCACGGCATACTTGATATTTTTCATGATCTCGCTTGATATCCTTACTGGGAATGTATTGTTTGACACATAAAGCGTGATCCATCCGAAGATTCAATTGGAGCTCTTCAACAGGCCAATATACCCCGGATCCCCTTTAATATTATCCAGATCTTTATCAGTCACTAAAAGACTTCGGTCATGAAATCCTTTCGATACTGCCTTCTTCAACCATTCGACAGACTCACTGTGCCTGTTCTGCTTTGCCTTTATACATGCGATATTGTAGTAGGTGTTCGCGTTTTCCGGGTGCAATGCTTGCATACGGTTAAGAACAGCAAGCGATATTTCATAATCACCTTTTTTTGAGTACAACATGACTATTTTTTCCATGGTCTTCATCGATTCCGGACGTATCAGCAATGCCGCCTGATAGTAATCAAGGGCCTTGTCAATGTTTATCCGGTAATACAGGTTCCCCAGTTGGTGGAGCGCATCGTAATCCCCAGGATGCACCTGTACAAATTTCTCAAGCTTCAGGATATTCCCCTTAAGTTCGGTATCGGATGACGTTCCAACAGGGTCATGGGTTTCGGTAAGGCCCCGGCTGTTCAGCTCATTGTACAGCCTTTGCGTAAACATATACGCCCCTTCCCTGTTGAAATGCCCATAATCAATGAACACGGCGTCGTTCAGGCCGCAGTCTTCAGGCCTCTCCCATATTATGGTGCTGACATTCTTGTTCTCAAGGCTGTGCAAAAACTTAATTACCCGTATGTGCCCTTCGAGATACTTCGGGTTATCAAACATTATGTCGATATACTCATTTTGCAATGGAGGCTGCAGGAGTACTATCTTCTTTGATTTTTTTTCTGCCAGACGCACAAGGCGCTCAAGATATTCCGCTTTATAACTGGAAAATTCGAAATTATTCAGAGCGGCGTGTGCTTGAAACTGGGCCGTGCCTTTCGGTTCTTCCGCAACCTTCCTGTATGCAGCTGCATCGTAGTGGTATTTGGGGATATCGTCCGGGTTCATCGGTTCTGGATATCTTTTATGAATGAATCCATCAATGACGCTGCTCCATCCCTGAAGAGAACGTCGCTCGGAAATGGGCCAGATATAATCTACGGTTGAGAGAGCCCTGATCTTCAGGTCCGGGAACTCAAGTCTATCCTGAATAGTAGCCCATTGGTAAAAGCCCGGTTGAATGAAGAGAGTGCCTCCCTGGGAGAAATAATTATTGTTGAACATCCAAGGTTCTACCTCGATAATGACCAGAGGTGCAGAGTCAAGCAAACCTGGAAATCTCCTGCAGATAGAGAATTCTTCCCAGGTGCCGGAACCATCAACTTCGAGGAGAAGGATCTTCGACTGCTCAATACCTGTCAACGTGGCAAAGAGATCCCTTTTGATACAGGATTGAATACGAGAACTCCCCAGGAAAACAGCCTGTAAATCATTCGGTTTCTTTGTTTCAAGATATGAGAAGACAGGTGTCATAAAAGATCTTGGAGATATCTTCTCCAATACATCCCGGCTCAAGGAAAGGGCGCCACCGGCACAGGCCAGGATGAAAAGAGTTAAGATCATGACTTTGAAGGATTGGCTCATGTGTTTGCCCGTATCAGAACTGGAAGTAGATGAACGGCTGGACATACGCTTCGCCCAGGAATGAGATGCACAGGATGAGCAGGGCATACACCACTGCCCGCCAGGGCCATGGGGTTTCATGTGTTACGAGCAGTTCCCTGTTCGATCTGTACATGGGGAGATCAATTACCAGGGTCAGGACCACATAAAAGAGCGTAATCAGTATGAGCGAGGACGACACATACCCGAAACGCGACATATCCGCCAGGGAAGAGATGTATGTCCATGCCGTGCTGAAATCAGGTGCCCGGAAAAATATCCAGGCCAGGGCGACCACATGGAACGTTATGAAAACCGACACTGCGGACCTTATAATGCCCTGCCCTTCTTCCCTGGCTGAGGCAGTCTTCTTCACGCCGTCCCTGAAAAACCGGTTGACCACGATGTAAACCCCGTGCAAGCCTCCCCAGGCCACGAACACCCATGAGGCCCCGTGCCAGAGGCCGCACAGGAGCATGGTGACCATGATGTTCGCGTATGTCCGGGCATTGCCCCTGCGGCTGCCTCCCAGGGGTATGTAGAGGTAGTCCCTGAGCCAGGTGGACAGGGAGATGTGCCATCTCCTCCAGAATTCGGCGATGTTCCGCGAGAGGTATGGCTGCTTGAAATTCTCCATGATCTCTATGCCCAGCAGCTTGCTGATGCCCCTTACTAAGTCCGTGTAGCCCGAAAAGTCCGCATAGATCTGGATGGTGTAAAGGTACATCCCGCACAGGAGATCGAGGCTCATGAATTGCCCTGTCTCCGTGAACAACTGGTCCACATAGGGCGCCACCGCGTCCGCTATCACCTTCTTCTTGAAATAGCCGAGCAGGATGAGCTGCAGGCCGGCAAATATCCGTTCCTGTGCAAAGGTCCGTTTCTTGTCTATCTGGGGCAGAAAGGTGCCGGCCCTTCCTATGGGCCCTGCCGATATCTCGGGGAAATAGCCCACGAACAAAGCGAAGGAAACAATGTCAGCGGGCGTCTGCCTGTCCCGGTAAACATCGATGAGGTAGCCCATGATCTTGAACGTAAAGAAACTGATCCCCAGGGGTAATATGATTTTCAATATGCTTGCCTGGGGCACGAATCCAAAGGGCTGGAACGCGGCAGTAAATGAGGTTATGAAGAAGTTGTAGTATTTGAAGAATCCCAGGATGCCCAGGTTGAGAACCAGGCTGATGAGTAACCATGTCCTTTTCGTCGCCGGGTTCCGGGATGCATGGATCTTCGAGCCGAAATAGAAATTGAACACCGTCGATATGACGATGAGGGAGAGGAACCGGTAGTCCCAGTAGCTGTAGAAGGCATAGCTCGCAGCAATCAGAAATGCGTTCTGCCATATCCGCGAAAGGGAGTAGTAGACCGGAAGGGCCAGAATCACAACAAAGATGAACCAGTAATTAAAAAGCATAATAGTACAGCTTTAAATGAAAATTCGCTTCTTCACAACTGGAGAAATTGTATCCTCCCAGGTGTCATCACTGATCAGGTCTTAAGGAATGTGGTCGTTTTTTTCCTTAACATCTGCTTTAACCGTCCAAATACCTCTGGCCTTCCGAATGAGTCAGGCTCCAATCGTTTTCTCACATGAGCGGAATTTATTTTCCATTAATCATTACTTGTTTTCATCACTCTGTATTTTTAATTTAATTAAATTATCATAAGTTACTTATTTTGCTGTTTTTCTTTTTTTTGTATTTTTGGTACTTATATTGCATTAATATTATATCCTTGTTATCGTTGGACTGGGCGAGATTCCCGGTTGTTCAAAGGATTATCTTTCCGAAGGCAGTGTACCACCGGGTGAACTCACCAACATTTAAACAAAATAAACAATACGTTAACGAGCATCTAGGCAAAAGGAGCACCATTATGAAGAGAGTTGTTACTATTCTGGTAATACTATTATTACCCCTTTCCGTCTGGGCCATGACCCCGGTCACTGATTCCGACCTGTCGAATGTCACCGGCCAGTCCGGCGTGAGCATCAATGCCGACCTGACGATGAACATCGGCATCGGAACCTTGGCCTGGGGTGACGCAGACGGCGTAAATGCATATTGGCCCACCGCCGGCATCAACGGCAGAGGATATGTCGGAGTCAGATGGTTCGACATCACCAACCTCAGGATCAAGGCCCGTGAAACCGATCATTACGGCGTCGGTTACGGCACGGTCTATTCAGGCTCTTACGGAACTGCTTACCTGAAGCCCATCACCATCGATGTTGGCAGCTCCAATGCAGCCGGCCGCACCTTCGTGCGCTTCGGGCTCGGCGCCCTTCAGATCACCATGAATCAAATAGCTATCGGGGTTGCCATGGGACCGACCTATACCATCAACCAGCTACTCGGGACAGTTGTCATCGGCGCAATGGGTATATACTTTAATCCCGACAGCTATGTTGATATCTACTCCCATGGCGGCAGCGGCGTGTCGATGGACTTGAACATCATCATTGACCAGTTCAATTTGAGCTACATCGCATGGGGTGACGTTGACGGCCTGCCCGGTGGAAACACGGGAACCGGCGGGGTTGTCTGGATGGCAGGCGGGACGAACAGCACGCGGGGTTACATCGGTCTCCAGAACCTTTCAATCGGCGGCCCGATCTCCATCACCGGCACCGTTGCAATCGACGTTGCCAACCAGCTGGCAGGGGTCTACAACCATGGGGCACCCTCTCTGACGATATGCCACATCTCCTTCCCGAACCTGTTCAATGTAAATGTAGCGGGTCCGATCACGGCAAATGTGAGGCTTTCCGACCTTCACACTCTGGCCGGTCCCAATGCCGGAACGCTCGGGGATATCTTCATCTCAGGGTTTAACCTTGATATCGGCAGCGGAAGCTGGATAGACATCTGGGCTCACTAAGCAGGTGACATGCATCAATAATTCTGATTGACGTTAACCATGAAAGGAATGGAAGGGACACGATCTCTCCCATTCCTTTTTTTATCCGGGTGGTCCCCTTTGGGCATACCTTCCGGAGTGGCTACCCACTGAACCTCTTTCAGCCCCTGACAGGCCCTGGAAGATCAGCGATCATCTGTTAATGCCCCCGTGCATGTCGTCCTTACTGCTCTCTTCGCACTGATCCTGACTGTGTTGATTACCGGGGTAGGCTGACCTTGTAGATCACCACTTCCGGATTACTGTATGATAATGCTGCCCAGGGATAATGGGATATAACTCCTGCCTTCTGTGCCGGCAGCACGAGATATCCTACACCGTATTTCCTTAAAATCATCTTGCGGCTATCCTCCTGATCGACCATAAAGAAGGCCTTGATGTCACTGTTGCGTTCTGCAATGGTCTTCGGCTCCACCCTTGCCCCGACGAAAGTCCTGAAATAGGCGAGAACTGTACTCCTCCCTGCCAGATTGGACGACAGCGACGGTCCGTTCCAGTTCGGGTATTCCAATATGGTAGCATCCCCAGGCACTGTTTTGTTAATATAATCAACGGCAAGGAGCTGGTTTTTCGTAATATCCGTATAGGTATCGTCATACCTCAATCTGAGGAAATCGATCGTGGTAGGAAACGTCAGCAATACAACAACGAACACAGCTGCAACCTTATGCCTTCTGACATGCAAAGATGAAATGAAAGCCGCCACAAAATAGGTGGCTGCAAGAATGGATTGAACCCTGAACCACACGGCGTTATTTATCCTGTCATACTTCCCGCCCAGGTAGATCATCTCCGAGAGAACTATTCCTCCGATGATAAATAAAATAAGAAAAGGAACGACCGGCGCTGAACGGTCCCCGGGCTTCAGCACTTTGTAGCCATACTTAAGGAAAACAATACGGACACCCATGAAGCCGAAGAAATAAAAAGCCACTGCCAGCAGCAAGGTGAGAGGGTGCTCCAATGGGGCCAGGGCTGCGTTACGCCACTGCTCCATAGCCAGGTAGCCTGCGGACTGGATCAGTCCGTTGAACAAATCCCATTTCACGACAAAGCTGCTGCCGGACGAGGACGACTTCAGAAAGATATCTGCACAGATGAGCACAGCCGTAAGCACCAGAACCGGCAAGGCCTTCTTCCATATCCCGGTACGATACTTCCATTCGATGAATGCCAGAGCCGGGAACGCCACCCCTATCACCTGGAGGCCCATGGAACTTTTCACCCGGAAGGAGGCAATCGTCAGCAAAGAGAAAACAATAAGATGCCTTATGTTCCGAGAGGTAAAAAAACGTTGGAACGCCAATGCGGAGCCAAAGAAGAGAGGAATAGCCGCCATGATCCCGTTGAGGGTGAACAGACTCCATATCGTTGTGCAGAAGGTCAGGGTCCAGGGGTATGTTTCATTCCATCCCTCCCACAGGGCGGGGACAAAGGAGAGATCCGCCCCAAGCATGAGCAGGCCAAAAAAGAGGCTAAGATTTATATCTCCATGAAGTTCATAAAAGAAAACCGCCGGCACTGCTATGATCATGCCCATCAGGAGAAGTGGAAGGAAATAGAACGTCATTATGGTCGTATCTATTCCCAGGTACTTGCAGAAGATGACGGCAAGGAGGTGCATATCTATGTGATATTCAGAGAATGAGTACCCGCTCGCATAGGGGAAGGAAGGTGGTACGGCATACCCGGCCGCATTGATTATCCCGAGATGATAGATGGTCTCGGTATAGTTTGTCGTCCTGAGCTGATATCCGCCGCCCCTGGCAAGATTCAGGTCGGTGAAATGACTGAGGTGAAGGACCATAAGGACAGCAAAGAGTACGGCTGCAGCCTTCCACCATCCGCGGGGCAGCCTCAAGCTCTCTTTGTAGTTCAACGCAGGCAGCTTTTTATAGAGCACATACAGCGAAATGCATGCAATCGGCAGAATAAAGGCGCCCTGCAAGCCTGCTACTGCCGCAAGGTAATAAAGAATCGGAGAAATGGCCATACCGGCAAGCAGAGATAGGACCGCCAGGGAAACAGGATTGTCTTTCCACTCCAAGAGTTCCAGGACGAATGATCCGGGGAGATACAGGAACAGAACAAGTCCGGTCAGAAAGCCTGCAATCTGGGAAACCGGCAGATGATATATGAGATATAAGTAGGGGAGAGAAATTCCCGCCAATAAAAGTGCACTGCCCAGGAGGGGATATTCTTCAACACCCGTTGCGGGCATGGTCTTTTGAGAGACAGGTTTCTTTTTCATTGATCACTCATAGAAAAGATTATTTCCCCTGAACAAGCCCCTGGTAGTACCCGGATCCCCGGATATTATCAAGATCAGGATCAGTCTTGAGCAGCTTCCAGTTTTGAAAGCCTTTCTTAACCGCCCTATCGAGCCAGGCTACTGATTCGCCTGTTTTCCGCTGCCTGGCATATATACAGGAGATGTTATAGTAGTTGTCCGGATTTTCCGGATGGATCTCAGAGAGCTTCTTCAGGTATGTCAGGGCACGGTCAAGGTCTCCCTTCTGGGAGTAAACAACCCCCATGTTATGCAGAGCCGGCACGTAATCAGGCTGAATCTGCAAGGCATTCCCGTACTCCTGTAAAGCCTTGTCAAGTTCGCCCTTATTGCGGTACAGGCTGCCAAGGGTGTTATGAACACCTGCTTCGCGTAGGGGAAAAACCTCTAAGGCCTGTTCGAAAAACGCAATCGACTCATCGGTCCGGTTTTTCCTGCTCAGGGCATCACCGAGTTTGATGCATGACAGGGCGATCTGCTTATTGAGCCCCGGGCAGATAAGGCTTTTCTTGAGACCCCCTGCCAGGGATACCGCATTGTCAAGATCCCCCACAGATATTGAAAAATCGATTATCTTCAGGGCCTGGTGGGTTCTTACCTTGGCGGGTGACTTAAAGAGGCCTTTCCCGTCCCGGGGAACATCCAGCCCATTCCTTACAAAGATGCAGGCCGAAGGCCCGTAATGCACCAGGCGCCAGTCCGGGGATTTGACAAAATAGGTAAGCTGGGGAAAATCATAGGTGGCACACCAGACATCACACCCATACCTGGCGAGGAAGTCATCTTTGTATCGACGGTCCTTGCCGTACACAAAGTTTGCATACTCATGATACCACTTCTTATAGGGAAAATACCGCGCATCGATGAAGACCTTCTGTTCTGGCCACAGCTTCCAGAGCAGATATGTCCCGCAGTTATAATCATTGCCCAGCCGGTATCCCGGCAGCCTGGTGCGGATATACTCGGCTTCCTCAATGGGACTGTAGTAGTTTATCCAGAACCCGGAAAGCGGTTTGCACAAGGACTGATAAACTTCTCTTCCGGAAATGAACATGCACAGCATGATGAAAAATATTCCCAGGTATTTCTGAATCTTCCCCTCTTTCATCCTGAGGCTTATGCCGGCCTGGCCCATGATGGCCAGCGAGCTGAAAACACTGAGCACTCCCCAGAAATAGGTGGTCCGTATGAACTGGGTGTATAGCCATATCATCCCCGTATTCGCAAAAATCAGCGACCAGTTCAGTCTTTTCTTCTTCATGGCTGACCAGAACAGAAAAACCAGAGCCGAGCCTGAGACTACGAGATAATCAATGAAATGATGCCCCTTTGCCTCAGGGTGGAAAATCGACTGGTACGCACCGACGGTCCTGAATTCTCTCACCTGGGCCTGGCTGTTGAGGAGGAGGTCATGAAAGAGCTGCGCCGGGTATTCCCACCCGTAGGGTGTGATGAATATCACGATGAAACTCAGCAGCATCGAGAAGAAAAAATGCCGCAGCGTCCTTGCATCGAGCCTTTCCTCCGGGGAGAAGGAGCAGTTCACTATTTCTCCCGCTGAAACCAGCGCAAGAAAGACCAGGCCGAATATGAAACCACCGTGGCTGTTCACCCACAGAAGCATGATCAGCGGGATAAGGTAGCAATACCTCCATCCACTTTCCCGCGAGGACCTCACCATGAGCCATGCCCATACCGTTCCTGTCATGAAGATAAAGGAAAAGATCTCGGGCTTTATATCCATTGCAGCTTGACACATCAGCACCCCGGTCAGGGTGGTCAACCAGGCCAGAGGATTGAGGGATGCATTGTTTCTTTTCATGAAATGCAGGGCAAACCCCAGGAACACGAGGATGCACGCATACCTGAGAACAAAGAATGCACTCACCCCGCCTGCGGTATAGAGAAGATAAAGAATGATCTCCGGCAACCAGGCGCAATAGATCTGGCTGTTCACCGCCGGGGTCCAGCTGTAGATGGCATGATCGGGAACGAGGGTGTGGTTCTCCAGCATGTACCGGCCATAGGCCATGTGGAACCAGATATCACCGTCCTTCACGGGCTCTGCGTAACGGATGAACACAACGGCAAGGAAGAGTATGGATGCAAGCGGAAGCATCCACCCGACGACCGATTTTCGATGAGATAGATTTATTTTCATCAGTTAAGATGGTCTCAGTCTCGCATCACCCGGCACTGCCTTCTCTCAAGAATAATCTTAAGACCTGTGGCCACAAATACAGACCTGAAAAACTGAACTCTCATTTCCTTTTAATAAGCTCGTTATACCCTTGGGACCGGCGCACGTTCCACAGGTCCGGGTCGGTTTTGAGGACATCCCATTTGTTAAAGCCTTTTTTCACTGCGTCCTGAAGGTTCCGCAGCGCATCATCATCGTTACCCTGTTTGGAGTAGATGCAGGCGAGGTTGTAGTATACCTCAGGGTCATCGGGCCTGGCCCTGCGCATCTCTTCCAGATAATCAAGGGCCTTCCCGTAGTCCTCTTTCAGTGAATGGATGACAGCCATGCCGTGAAGGGCTTGCGGAAGCCTGCGGATAGACAGCGCTTTCTGAAGTTCCACGGCAGCGGAATCAAGGTCACCCCTGCGCTGGAGCACATCGCCCAGCCTGTAATGGAGCTCGGCATTGCCTGGGTTCGTCTCTACCTGACTGCGCAGGTCTCCAATGGCAAGGTCGAGGCGTGCCCTGAGATCAAGGCTTGCCTTGAGATTCCTCTGAGCATCCGCATTGGCCGGATTGATGCGCAGCACCTCCTGGAATTGCCTGATTGAGCCATTCAGGTTGAATGACCGGTAATACGCAGCTGCCAGGCTGGAACGCGCCTGCTCGTACGAGGGGGAAGCTGCAACTGCCTTCTCAAGGTACTTTATCCCCTCCATGGCCCTTCCCTGATTTAGCAGCGCCATGCCAAGGTTGTAATAGGCCTCTTTATAGCCGCTGTTCATGCGGATGGCGGCAAGGTAGTGCTTCTGGGCATCTTCAATCCTGCCCTGCATGAGCAGGACATTGCCCATGTTGTTGAAGGTCTCGGCAGAGTCCGGAGCAGCCTTCAGCGAGGCAGTGAAGTATCTCATTGCATCGTCATACCGCCCCTGGCCCGCCAGCGCTTCGCCCATGCCATTGAGTGCCTGGACATTCGTTGGTTCTTTGCCCAGCACCTGGGCATAATGCTTCAGGGCATCGGCGGACAGCCCTTTCTTCTCCATGGCCTTTGCCAGGTTCAGGGTGAACTGCAGGTTTTTCGGGTCAAGGCTGATGGCCTTCTCAAACTGGGCAATGGCGCCTCCCAGATCGCCCTTTTTCATGAGTGCCGTTCCCAGGCTGTTATGCACCCCGGGCGTATCCGGCGCCAGATCAACCGCCTGCCGGCACTGCAGGACCGCCTCATCCACCCTTCCCCGCTCAAGCAAAGCCAGACAAAAGTTGTTGTGCGTCCGGGCCTTGCCCGGCGCTTTGGCCACGCAATCCTGGAAGAGCGTCAGCTCGTCCTGCCAGACCAGATTCCTCTGCCAGGTCCACAGCGAAAAGACGGCAACTATACTGAAGAAAACGGCCGTCTGTACCCATCTGTCCTTGAGGTACCGGTGAAGAAGCACCACCGCAAGGAAGATCACAAACATGGACGGCAGGTACGTGCGGTGCTCATACACGAGCTCCAGGGAAATGACGGAAGACTCCAGAACGAGGTTGCCGAAAAACCACAGGATGGCAAAGGAAACGACCCTGTCTTTCTTCGCGATAAAAACGGCAAGGCCGATGAGAGCGATTATCGTCAGCAGGGAGATCAGTGTTGCGGGGGGGCTTATGAGCGAAGAGGAAAGCGGGAAGTCATAATCGAGACTGAGCCTTCCCGGAAAGGGAAGGAAAATGAGGCCCAGGTACATCATCACGATCCTGAATTCCGTGAGCACCCTCTGAGTAAGGGTGAACTCCCTGGTCCTGTACCCGGCCTCTATGACGCTCCAGGGGCTCGATCCCAGAAAGATCAGCCCGAGAACAACGCCAATGACTATGATCCCTGCAAGATAAGGGATACTGCGCTTGAGCCAGACGGTATCCAGATCCTGGAAAAAATACCACTCATAGAGCAGGATGAAAAAGGGCAGTGTTACCGAGATCTCCTTGGAGCCGATGGCAAGTACCCCTGAAACGATGCCGGCGCCGAACAGAATCCATTTGCGTGCGTTGTCTGTGTCCAGGCGGGCCCTTACATAGCAGAGCATGGACAGGACATAGAACATGGCCGCCATGCCGGTCATGCGCTGCACAATATAGCTTACCGACTGCGTGTGCAGCGGGTGCACCAGCCAGATGAGCGCTGCTGCAAAGGCCGGCACGGACGCATTGATCGATGCTGATCCCGGCGGATCAAGGTCATTCCTCTTCGTCAACAGAAGTGTCTCCTTCAGCAGCAGGAAAAGAAACAGCCCGGTCATGAGGTGAACGATGATATTCACGATATGGTAACCCAAAACATTATAGCCATGGAAATAATAGTTGAGTGCGAAGCTGATATTTGCCACAGGCCTGTTGGCTGCAATGCTTTTCAGGCCTGCATCGAGGAGTGTCCCAGGCGAAAGGTGAGTAATCCGGATAAAGGCATTGTCCCTGATATTCGGGATGTCATCAAACAGGAACGGAGAATGCAGGACACGGATGTAAATGACAATGACCAGGATTGCTGCAGCCAGGCCCAGCAGAAACAACCAGCCCCTGGGATTCAAATGAAGAAGGGATTTGCCCGCAGGTTGATGGTCCAGACTGCCCTTTCCGGCTTCGCTCTTCTGCTGGTGTTTTTCTTTCTTCAAACCCATGGCAATGGGGCAAGCTTAACCTTATAGATGCATAATATTCAATGATAAAATATTCACTTGCCCTATTCGGGATTCCCGTCTTCCCCTGATCCTGCATGCTCGAACCATTGACCATAGCCCCTGACGGGAACCGGGACAAGAATTTCACTTTGCTTTTACCTATACCTGAACATGGAGGCGTCAGGACAATATCCTTGACTCTCCTTTAATGATTCCCGATAATTACTCCGATTGGCAAGATGTGGAGAGTTTAAGAAATTACGCCTGTTTTCACCCGCCGGGAACGGAGTCTGTCCTGATTCCGGGTAACAGGCTCTAGGAACCAGGTTAAAAAATGTCCCTTCACCTAGAGCCTAATGCCATGAGCCTAATACCTATTCTCTGGAGTTATCATGTATAAAGACAAAAAAATCTGCGTCGTGATACCTGCTTACAATGAAGAAACACAGATCGGCAATGTGATCGAGACCATGCCTGCCTTTGTGGACAGGATGGTTATCATCGATGACTGCAGCAAGGACCGCACCGTGGAGATTGCCAGGGGATATAAGCAGAGCAATTCAAAGATCGAGCTGATCGTACACGCTGAAAATCAGGGGGTGGGCGGCGCCATTGCATCCGGCTACAAGTGGGCGCGTGACAACGGATATGATGCGACGGCAGTCATGGCGGGCGACGGCCAGATGGACCCCGCAGACCTCCCTGCCCTGCTGGACCCCATCGTTGAAGACAGGGCCGACTACTCCAAGGGCAACCGGCTCTTCACCGGCGAGGCCTACCGGAAGATCCCCAAGGTCCGCTACTTCGGCAATGCCTTTCTTTCCCTGCTGACCAAGATCGCATCGGGCTACTGGCATGTGGCCGATTTCCAGTCCGGCTATACGGTCATCAACAAAAAGGCCCTCCAGCTCGTGGACTGGGACCAGATGTACAAACGGTTCGGGCAGCCCAACGACCTCCTGGTGAGGCTGAACGTCTTCAACTTCCGGGTGGCCGATATCCCCATCGAGCCGGTGTACAATGTGGGTGAGCGTTCGAAGATCAACATCTTCAAGGTTATCTTCACCATCAGCTGGCTGCTGCTGAAGATGTTTTTGTGGAGGATGAAAGAGAAGTATGTCATCCGCGACTTCCACCCGCTCATCTTCTTCTATGCCCTTGGGGCACTGTTCAAACTCATCACCATAGTGCTCTTTATCAGGATGTTTTGGTTCTGGTTCGTCTATGGTCATATCCCCCCCATCAACGCCCTGGCTGCGATGTTTTCCTTCATGTCTGCAAGTCTGTTTATCTTGTTTGCCATGTGGTTTGACATGGAAACGAATAAGGACCTGAAGGGCAAGTAATGCTGCAGGGCTCATCGGGCATTCGCGACAATGGCAAAATCAACTGTGTGAGGAGACCGTAGCCTTTAAGGAGCTTTAGCTATGTTAAACAAACATTTATTGAAATACAAAAATAGTATTTTCTGTCTTTCCCTCGTCATCTTTATTATCCTCGTCTACTACCGTGCGGCAGGCTTCGACTTTGTCAACATTGATGACCCGCTGCAGCTGACCGAGCAGACACATGTCCTGACAGGCCTCACCTGGAGCAACTTCATATGGTCCTTCAGTCCGGCGTCCTGGTGCTCCCCCCTCACCTGGTTCGGTTATACGGCCTGCCATGCCCTGTTCGGGCTGAATCCTGGTGCATTCCATGTCCTGAACCTCATACTCCATGCATTAAACAGCATTCTGCTCTTTATTCTGCTCTTCAGGATTACAGGCGGATTCTGGAAGAGCGCCTTCGTGAGTGCCCTGTTCGCCCTTCACCCGGCCAACGTAGAGTCGGTCGCCTGGATTGCAGAGCTGAATAATGTCCTGAGCGGCCTCTTCTTCATGCTCACCCTTCTGGCTTACACCTTCTATACAGAACAGCCCACATGGAAAAGGTACATGACAGCGCTGCTTCTGTTCTGGCTTGGCCTGCTCGCAAAGCCATCGCTCATGACGCTGCCTTTCTTACTGCTGCTCATCGACCTCTGGCCGCTTAAAAGGATGCATTTGGATACGCAGGGAAGCTACGTGCAGATGCTTAAGTCGTCCGGTACCGCCCAACTCTCCCGGGTCATGCTTGAGAAGGCCCCCTTTCTGATCCTTGCTTTCCTGTCCTTTCTGAGCAACATGGTAGGGGCACAAAGCCGCATGGGTCTCTATGGCGCAGAGACAATATCCCTGGGCCTGCGCATATCCAACGCCATCGTCTCAAGCGTGAAATACCTGGGTATGCTGTTCTGGCCTCATAACCTGTCTATACTCTATCCATACCCCGCAATGATCCCCTTGTGGGAGACATCAGGCGCGCTGCTGGTATTGACAGTGCTTACAGTACTTGCCCTGAGGCTTGCTGCCCGTTATCCGTATTTTATCGTTGGCTGGCTGTGGTTCCTGAGCGGACTCGCACCTTTCCTAGGCATTTTCATGTCAGGTGTATGGCCCGAGATGGCCGATCGGTATGGTTATCTCACCTTTATTGGCATATTCATCGCCCTTGCCTGGGGTATTCCTGACATCTTGAGACGATGGAGGCATTCAACCCCGGCACTTGCCATAGCTGGCACGGGAGTGACGATTTTTTTTGCTGCCCTCGCGTGGACACAGGTCGGTTACTGGAAGGACAGTACAACCCTCTTTACGCACGTCGTTTCCGTGATAGACGGAAAGAACGGGGCGTTCAACAACATCGGGCTCGCAATTGCTCACAGCAATCTCGGAAATTCATTCTATTACAATGGAGATACCCAGGGGGCCATCAGAGAATACCACAAGGCGATCCGAATCAACCCCTATTACGACAACTCTTATTACTGTCTCGGCAGGGTCCTGGCAGAACAGGGCAACCTAGTCGAAGCGGCTGAGAAGTATCGTGAATGTATAAAGGTCAATCCCCGGAAAGAGAACGTCCACAACAGGCTTGGGATGATCATGGCGGAAATGGGATATTATAATGAAGCCATCAAAACCTACCTGGAAGGATTACAGATTGATCCTCATCAGGCTAATATGTACTTCAACCTCGGTAACGCATATCTCCAGAAAGGCAATGTCGCCAGGGCAGTTGAATCCTACAGGCAGGCCTTAAATGAAAGGCCTGATTCTCGCGAAGCAAGAAGCGCCCTTGAAAAAGCTCAAATCACAAAACAGAAATTCGATCAACTTATTCTCGCTCTTCAGAGCGCACTCCAGAAAGAACCCGGAAACCCGATCATGCTTACGAGACTGGGCGATATCTACCGGGAGCAGGGAGACTATGAGAATGCCATATCGCAGTACAACAAGGCCATTTCTTTCCAGAAAGACTCCATCAAAGCTTTTTACGGACTCGTGCTCGTTTACTCTGATATGAAGGAATATTCCCGGGCAGCAGATACCTTGATCAGGATGAAGCAGCTTCAGCCCGCCAACCCAGAGATTTACTACAACCTCGCATGCCTGTCTGCAATACAGAACAGGGCGGACGAATCCGTGGCCTGGCTCAAACAGGCAATCGAGAAAGGCTTCAACCGGTGGGACCTCATCAGAAAAGATCCTGATCTTGCGAATGTCAGGAGCACAGCCTATGTAGTCGAGCTGTTGAGGAGCCATGAGGGTAAAGTTGCACAAGATGGTGGCGAATATACCTTGCCCCTTGAACATGACCACTTTAAGGGCAAGGAGAAACCTGTTTTAACCTCATTAAGGGGTATGGACATTGTCATGAATACCTGTTTGAAGCGGGAACCTTTATTAAGATCATCAAGAAGAGACTGGACCTGAAGATAGCCCATGTGGAAGAGATTGCATACTCGTTGTGGTATATCAACGAGAAACTGCTGATGAAAATAGCCGAACCCCTAAAATACAGTGGCGCTGGGACTTATCTGATAACCCTCTCCAGGCATGGAAGGAATATATGACGGGTATTCGAACCGGTAGCAAGGCCTCATTTACCCATGAGGACCAGGTATGAATATATTATTCGATATCAGTCACCCGGCGCATTTCCACCTTTTTAAAAATGCCATGCAGGATCTGCAGGGAAAAGGGCACAGGATTATCATTACCACGAGGAAAAAAGATGTCTTGATTGATCTCCTGGATCATGAGCATCTGCCTTACTACCCGCTTACAGAGCCCCGATATGACACCCCTGGGCTTGCCCTTGAGCTGCTCATCCGTGATATCCGGATGTATCACATCTGTCTCGCAACAAAACCGGATCTCCTCATTGGTACTTCAGTCAATATCACCCACGTTGGGAGGTTAATCGGCAAAAAATCGCTCGTTTTCAATGAGGATGATGATGACGTGGTACCGTTGTTCTCATATCTTTCATATCCTTTTGCAGACAGGATCATTAATCCCGACTGCATCTCTTTTTCACGCTGGCGGAATAAGCGGGTTCTCTACCCCTCATATCACGAGCTTGCCTATCTCCACCCGGACAATTTCAGGCATGATGAAACTGTTTTACGTAAATATGGCCTGAGAAAAAGAGAATATGTCGTTGCCCGGTTCTCTGCACTGAAGGCCCATCACGATGTCGGTGCGGCAGGAATCACTCAGGATCTGTGGCGTGATATGGAAGGCCTCCTGAAGGGATATCAGATAATTAAATCAATTGAAAATCAGAAATCGCATGCTATAGAACCATGGGATATGCATCATATCCTGGCATTCTCCAAAATGATCATATCGGATTCCCAGACTATGACCATCGAGGGCTCGGTACTTGGCATCCCTGCCATAAGAGTAAACACCTTTGTGGGGAAGAGCACGGTAATCACGGAATTGGAGAATAGATACAAACTGGCTTTCGGCATCCTGCCCATCCAGAAGCATGTAGTCATCCAGACCGTAAAGTCCGTACTCGAGAATCCGGAAACTGAAGGGATTTGGCAGGAGAGAAGAACGTGTTTGCTGTCTGACAAAAAAGACCTTAATCGATGGATGATCGATTTCATCCATCATCATTTATGAGTACAAGGAGCAGCAAGTTGACTGAACATAGAGTATGTACGAAATGCCTCATAGATTCAACTGTCCCCGGAGTTTTGTTTGATGAGGAGGGGGTCTGCAATTATTGCAAGCTCCATAAAATCCTCGAAGGCACCTGGCAGATAGGTAAAGAAGGGGAAAAGACACTGAACGCACTGGTCGGTCAGATAAAGAAAACCGGGAAAGGCAAGCAATATGATTGTGTAGTAGGGGTAAGCGGAGGCACCGACAGCACTTACCTTCTCTATCTTGTGAAGAAGCTGGGTCTCAGGCCCCTTGCTGTGAATTTCGACAATGGATGGACCTCTCTGATAGCAAATGACAACATCAAGAAGGTTGTGTCAAAGCTTGATGTTGATCTGATAACTTACATCGTCGATTGGGAGGAGTTCAGTGATATCCTCCGCTCCTTTCTCTATGCATCCCTTCCCTGGCCTGATGCCCCCACTGATATCGCTATCACCTCCATACTTTACCGGACTGCCGCGGAACACGGGATTAAGTCTGTAATCGTCGGGAACAACTTCAGGACAGAGGGCAAGATGCCCACGGAGTGGACGTACAGTGATGGGAGGACCATCAAACATGTGCAGAAAAAGTACGGGACAAAACCCATAAAGACTTTTCCCAATCTCACGCTGCCGCTCTTCGCATATTATAGCGTCATACGAGGCATCAAACTGCTCAGGATACTGAATTACATCGATTATCATAAGGACCGGGCAAGAGAACTGCTGGAAAGGGAGCTCGAATGGCAATACTACGGGGGGCACCATTATGAGTCTATATATACCAGGTTTGCTTATTCCTACATCCTGCCCAAGAAATTCGGCATCGATAAAAGGATCATAACCCACTCAGCCCTGGTTCGTTCCGGGGAAATCTCTCGTGAAGAAGGACTGAAAAAGCTTCAAGAAGAACCCTATACCAAAGATAAACTTGATGAAGACCTTGAATATGTTACCAAGAAACTCAATCTGACCCATGAAGAATTCTTACATATAATGGCTCTTCCTCCCAAGACATTTCACGATTACCCCTCTTATTACCCCATTTTCCAGAAACTGCTCCCCCTGGTCCGTCTTGTTTTGAAACTCGCTCTGCCATGGACTCCTCCGATGCTCCATGAAATGGATGTCCGGAAAAAGATATGAGCCTTAAAGATATCATCCAGGTCGTCTCCAGGCCATTGTTGCACATCGGAAAGATGACAATACAAGTGATTTAACCCTTCTCATGCAGAATAAATTGGTTTTATTACATATTCTTGGTGATGATATGCTCTTTGCAGAAAAATATGTAACCCTGTTGGATGAAGAGCTTTCAGACACTTTCAAGCACCTTTATTGTTTTACTTGCAGCGGCAGGAATCTAAGCACAGCAGTCCGAAACAAAGAAAATCTGTTCGTATTAGGAAGATCTCATAATTTATTTCAAAATTATATCAGGTTAATACAAGCGCTCTGGATCGCTGACAAGGTTTTCATTCATGGCGTAAAAGTAATAAACATCATCAATCCCATCCTGACTCTCATTCCATTTTTTAAAAGGCGAACATACTGGGTTATTTGGGGCCATGACCTATATTTTCACAATCTCAATATCAAGCCATATGTGTTATTCAATCTCTTCAAGGCATATCGATCACTTCATCTAAGGATGATGCCCAATATAATTTGTCTCGTAAAAGACGATTATGAACTCGCAAAAAAATGGTATCGCACAAAAGCAACATATCATTATGCATTCTATCCAAACGTCGTGAACACCGCTATGCTGGATTCTCTAGCTGCATCACGCGGCAATGCACCCGTAAAGACTATCTTGCTGGGACATGCTGCCTCATCTTCAAATCAACACCATGAAGTTCTGGATTGGTTAAAAACGTCAAATAATTCATTCAAGGTAATATGTCCATTGTCTTACGGCAACCAGGAATATGCAGCTAAAGTGTCCGAGTATGGGAAAATGGTGTTGGGTGAGAGATTCATACCGATATTTGAATTGCTGAAACCTGAGGCCTACGCTGATTTACTAAAGACCGTGGACGTTGCCATCATGAATCATCCTAGACAAGAAGCATTGGGCAATATAATCGCTTTGCTCTATCTTGGGAAAAAGGTCTATGTCAGAAGAAGTACGGTAAGTTACAATCTGTTTGATAAAATGGGCGTTAAGGTCTTTGACACCGTCGACTTATTGAACAACAATCAGGAAGACTTGTTTGCATTCGATCCTTTAGTCAGTAAAAGAAACAGGGAAATTATTAAAAGAGAGTTCTCTGAAGAGAAATCCATAGAGTTATGGAAAAAGATCTTTGAGTCCTGAAGTGAACTCAGCAAATTTCATAATGATAATCTTCAGATCTGAAACACTTACATCCCGCCATCCATGACTACTCCTAAGGCTAGGAAATTCGCCATTGATGTCAGCTGGGCCTTTGCCAGCTCAATTATCACCATACCCATAAGCTTCATCCTCAGGATCTTTCTCGCCCGCTGGCTCGGGGCATCGGATCTCGGCCTTTATCAGATGGTCATTACTATTTATTCCATGACAGCTATGGCTGCTACTTTCGGCATCCCCTCATCCATCATCAAGTTTTCTGCCGAATATCTAGACGATCACAAAAATCTCAACCAGTATATAACCACCGGCATCCTGAGTTCCATGTTCTTTGGGCTTGTTGTAAGTGTTGTAATGTATATCCTCTCCGGAGTATTTTCCAGGATTTTCCATATGCCGGAGCTTGCAGGTCTCCTCAAGATCCTTTCCATCATCTTCCCTTTTACATCGATCTTCCAGTCATCCGCCGCCCTTGTGAACGGATTGAGAAAGATGAGGCGTTTCTCATCTCTGATCATGCTGCAGAGCCTCTCTATGATCCTGTTCACCATTGTGCTCGTAGGTATGGGGTTTGGCCTCAATGGAGCCATCTATGGGCTCGTTTTCAGCATGGTATGTTCAAGCCTGATATCGCTCGCATCTGCAAAACAGTTATTCAGATTTGACATCGCCGGTATCAAGGAGAAGGGCTGCATCCTGCTGAGATATGGAAGCCTCCTCTTTGGCAGTGATGTCATGAATGTCGTTGCTACGAATATCGATATTATCCTTATTGGTTTTTTTCTCACCAAAACCGATGTTGGCTTCTACAGTGTGGCCATTACCTTGAGCCTGATCCTCAACCTTATCCCCGCTGCAATCCAGAGGATTACCTACCCCGCCACCTCGGAGCTCTTCGCAAAACCAGATGCCAAGCAGTTCCACATTATGCTGGACAAGAGCATGAAGTACTCAACCATGATTAATATTCCCTTGGGACTGGCAATCGGTTTTTTCGCGATCCCCATGGTTACACTCCTGTTTGGCGATAAGTTCATCCCCTCCATCCTTCCGCTGTACATTCTGCTCATAGGAAGGGTAATTAGGGGCAGTATCAACGCACCCATCGGAGGTCTCTACGCAGGCATAGGCAGGCCTAATATCGCTTTCCTCCTTGATCTCTTAGCGTCGATTGCCAGCATCGTCGTGATGTTAATCCTGATCCCGTTGATGGGGATTACTGGGGCCGCACTGTCAACCACATTCTCTATGGTGTTCGGAACTCTTTTGTTCACAAGTTTGATGCCCCGTTTCATAAATTTCCGGATAGATTTGAGATGGTATCTGCATATCACCGTCCTCGCAGCCCTTGCCATTGCAATATTTGCCATAAGCTCATTTTTCATGAACAGGTATGCTGCGGGCACATTCATACTTGTGTCCCTTCTTTCAGCTATATATCGTTATTGCCTTGAACCCGATGATGTCCTTTTCCTGAAGCACTATGCCGCCACGATCAGACAGCGTTTCCTATAAGCCCTGGTGCATTCTGCGATGTCTTTCAACATCACACCTCTCCAACATGGCATGGCTCTGGTACATTTGTTATGGTAAGGCACGTTCATGATTACCATCATTGATTACGGTCTCGGCAACCTCGGCTCCATGGCCAACATGCTCAAGAAGGCAGGCGTGAAAACCAAGGTGACATCAGAGGTATCTGAGATTAAAAAAGCCGATAAACTTATACTGCCAGGTGTGGGCGCTTTTGACACCGGGATGAAAAACATCCGTGATAGGGGATTGATCCCGGTATTGAACGAGAAGGTACTCGAAAACAAAACACCCATCTTGGGTGTGTGCTTGGGCATGCAGCTCATGGGTAACCGCAGCGCCGAAGGCGGGTTGCCCGGCCTTGGCTGGGTGGATGCAGAGAGCATCCGTTTCAAGTTCGAAGGCGATTCCGCGAATCTCAAGATACCCCATATGGGTTGGAACACCCTTAAGGTATCTCAAGTGCATCCTGTATTTGCCGGCCTTGAGAAGGAGAACCGATTCTATTTCGTCCACTCATACTATGTGGAATGCGTACACGAACAGAATGTACTGGCCCGGACAGAGTACGGCTTTTCTTTTTCTTCTGCGATCATGAAACAGAATATTCTGGGCGTTCAGTTCCATCCTGAGAAGAGCCACAAGTTCGGGATGCTTCTTCTTAATAACTTTGCTCAATGGGAAAACTCATAGATGTTCATGCCCCGGGCCATACCCTTCCTGCTTCTGAAAAACCAGGGCCTTGTCAAGACCGTTAAGTTCAAAGACCCGAAATACCTCGGCGATCCTATCAATATTGTCAAGATCTTCAATGAAAAGGAAGTGGACGAGATTGTCTTCCTCGACATTACTGCAACCATAGATGGCAAAGAGCCGCCATATATATTGCTCGAAAAGATTGCTACCGAAGCCTTCATGCCCTTCGGCTACGGCGGTGGGATCAGGAATCTTGACCAGGTCAGGATTATCCTTGGTCTTGGCGTGGAAAAGGTCGTGATCAACACACTTGCGGTGGAGAACCCCGCCTTCGTCGCCGAGGTATCACAGCTTGTGGGTTCCCAGAGTGTGGTCGTCTCAATAGATGTGAAGAAAAATCTGTGGGGTAAGTATGAGGTGTTCACCCACAGCGGCAGAAAATCAACCGGATTCGATCCCGCGGTCTTTGCAAGAAACATGGAAAAGATGGGTGCAGGTGAGCTGGTCATCAACTCAATCGACCGCGACGGAACCATGAAAGGCTATGACATCGATCTCATCAGACGCATTACGAGCATCGTAAATATTCCCGTTATAGCTTCCGGGGGGGCTGGAAGTGTAAAAGATTTGGAAGCATCGGTAAAGGAAGGCGGTGCATCCGCAGCCGGGGCCGGCAGCATGTTCGTTTTTCATGGCCCTCACCGAGCCGTTCTGATCAGCTACCCGGACAGCGAGGAGCTCAAGATGGCCTTTAATCCTTGATGGACATATTCCTACCGTGAGGGATCCTGAACCCTCTTCTTTTAAAAATATGGGCAGGTGAGGGATGCGTAATTTTTTTAATATCCGCACATGATAAAAGCCCGACTATTTTCTGTCAAAGGATTCAATGAGTTGAAAAGTCGCTTTCAGTTAGCTATCACGCATATCATTGTTAATATTATATATTAATAGTTTATAGTTCCCTTCTCCGTTCTCCGATAGATATCTTCAACGGAGACAGTTTCAAGACGGACATCAAGTTTAACGTACCAAGGAGGGAACTAGTATGAGGCTGTACAAACTATCTGTCATCACCATAATCCTCGCAGGCATATTCGTCTCAAGCATCTCTTTTGCGGCCCCGTTCTATGAAAAGCCGTCTTTATACTCGATAACCTTCTGGGAGAGCACAAACTTACTAAGCGGCCCCAAGGCGTATACCTTCGACATACAGAGTGAACAACTCCTGACCAGATTGAACGGCACCCTTACAAGCAGCTACTTCGACTTCTGGGGGGTTCCCGGCTCTGAATTGTACGATGTCTTCTACTCGAACGGAGACGGAACATTCAATCCGGCCGGCGAATATGTTACAATTGAGGCACAGTTCCTGGGGCAGGCCCCATATGGCGGTGGAATGAACATTTGTGAAATGCAACTGAACTTCCTGGGCGGCCTTAAGGATTATTCCCATTATGTTGCGAGCTTTGCAGCCCTGGGCGACAATGCAATCCCCAACACAGTGGCAAATGCCATTGATGGAGATCTACATACATGGACAACACTGGGGAACACATACGGGCAGTCTGAGCGGCTCAGGCTTACCCTGGGATATGTCCCTCCCAACACACTACCGAACTCTCCTGCTGTGCCCATCCCACCAGCAATCATTATGCTGGGATCAGGAATATTAGGACTTCTAGGATTCAGAAGCAGAATGAGAAGCGAATAACGTTTAATGCCAGAAATTACCATTTCAGTGCCTGTGCGATATTGTGCACAGGCACTTTTCATTCGAGCTCATCACGATCAAGCTTATTACACAAGCCCTACCTGTCTGGCCCACATTGCAATGAACAGGTTCTAATCCTTTCCGCCCTGGATACTCTCTTCAATGAGAGAGAACTGGGTTTTATTTTTCCGTACAATGTAATGAAAGGCATGCGGGCCATCAAACACAATCCTTCCCCCTCCCGTAGTGACAAGCGCGTCATAGGACTTGCCCTCTACCCCATCGACCACCACAACCTCTTTGTTTTCTGTTTGAGCTACATACGCCAGGTGTGCGCTGCCAGGACTGAATACCAGTGAATTCAGGGTGATACCGTCGTACAGCTTCCCCATTTTGCCATCGAGCACTACGGAGAACTTTTTGTCTACCCGCACTTCATACGCCATGTGCCTGCCGTCATCACTTATCGTCAGGCTGCCAGCGCCGATGATCTGGAACTTCTTCTCATCCTCTGTCCCATCCGCAACGACAAAATATTTGTCTCCCGTGCTCGCAACATAGGCCAACCGAGCGCTGTCAGGGCTGAAAACCAGGGTGCCCTTACCGATGCTGTCATAGAGTTTCAGTTCTTTCCCATCCAGCACAACCCGGTATTTATCCGAATATCTTTCGTTCACCTTTACCACATATGCCAGGTGCCGGCTGTCTGCGCTGAAAACGTATGATCCGGCCTTGATGTCATCGTAGAGCTTTCCTTCAACACCATCTTCCACCATCAGCCATTTCTTCCCTGCAAGAGCTGCATATGCAACTTTCCCGCTGTCAGGGCTGAAGACCGGGCCGCTTGCAGCAATGCCCTTGTAGGGCTTTCCCTCTTTCCCATCCACAACCACCAGCCATTTCTTTCCTCCAAACAAAGAGTCCACTTCAGCTGCATATGCCACATGCAAGCTGTCCTGGCTGAACACGGGGGTTCCATCCATGATGCCGTTATAGGGTTTGCCCTCCTTGCCGTCGTGAACCACAAACCAGTTTGTGCCCGTCCGGGCAGTGTATGCCACGTGCTTATTGTCAGGGCTGAATACCGGGCCTGTTACAGAGATGCCATCGTAGCGCTTCTCCTCTTTTCCATCTACAACTACACATTGCTTTTCACCGGTAACTGCCATATATGCCACCCGCTTGCTGTCAGGGCTGAACACATGCCGGCCTGTTGCGACGCCATCGTACTGCTTCCCCTTTACTCCGTCCACGACCATGTAACGCATATCCCCTGCCTTTGCGATATATGCCGTATGTCTTACATCAGGGCTCACCTGAAAAGATGATTCAATCCAAAAGGTTGTATCCACGCCTGCGAGGGGTTTTTCAGTACTTATTCTTTGTGCGAGGCTGTCCTGAGCCCGGACTGTCACGGCATAAAATAAGAGAAAGGCTGTTACTGAGATAATCAGGCATTTTTTACCCATTCATCCGCTCCTGTTTTTCTTGAGATGTCTTGTAAGTCTGTCTCTGGCATATATACATAAGCACAACCTTGGCAAGTCTTTTTCAAATCCGGCAGGAGTGTGATATATAGGGTTATCATGAAAAAAATGACTGATATGAACGGACTCAAACAGATGATCGATGGAAATAAGGCCTTCCTTATATGCCTCTTCCTGTTCATAACCACCTTTGCGGTCTATTGGCCGGTGGGCGGGCATGAGTTTCTCCACTTCGACGATGACCACTATGTCTTTGGCAATCCCCACGTGAAGAGCGGTTTGAATGCTGAAAACGTCGCCTGGGCATTCCAGATCTCGAAGCCTGTTGAAAAGATCTACTGGCACCCCCTGTCATTGATATCGCATATGATAGACTCTCAGCTCTTCGATATGAACGCAGGGCTGCACCACCTGATGAACGTCTTTTTCCATGCAATAAATGCCCTCCTGATCTTCCTTGTCCTGAGAAAGGCAACCGGCGCAGTGTGGAAAAGCGCCATCGTTGCGGCACTGTTCGCATTCCACCCGGTAAATGTAGATACGGTTGCCTGGGTTGCAGAAAGAAAGAATATCCTCAGCACCACCTTCTGGATGCTGACCATGTACACCTATATCCTTTACACCGAACGCAGTACCATCGGCAGATATATCCTGGTTGCAGCAACCTTTGTTCTCGGGCTCCTTGCAAAGCCCATGCTGGTAACCCTGCCCTTTGTTCTCCTGCTCATGGACTTCTGGCCTTTGAAACGCATCGGATTCCCCATGAGCGAGAACCAGGCGGAGAAATATAAAAAAAATTTCCCGGGAGCAACGGGCATATCCGCATATGCAATGGTCATCCTTGAAAAGCTGCCCCTGCTCGCCGGCGCTCTTGCTGCCATCTATTTCTCGTCATTATCCATCAAGTCGGTGGGGCTCGTCATTTCTACGGGCGAGGTCCCCATGGGCCTGCGAATTTCCCAGGCCATTGTCTCCTATGCGCTCTACCTCGGGAAAATGATCTGGCCCGTAAACTTAACTTTTTTCTACCCCTACCCCGTTTTTGTGCCTGCATGGCAGGTGACCGGGTCTCTGCTGCTCATCTTTCTCATCACCATTGTCTGCCTTGCCTTCCTGACAAGAGCTCCTTACCTCATCATGGGCTGGATCTGGTTCCTGGGCACCCTTGTCCCTGTTTCAGGACTCATGCAAGGCGGTCTCTGGCCGGCAATAGCCGAGCGTTGGGCCTATGTGCCCTATATCGGGCTCTTCATCGCCATCACCTGGTCCCTTGCCGATCTTGTATCGAACCGGTCCGCTCTGAAGATTGGCGTGCTTGTCGCAACCGCAATTGTGCTCAGCGGCTTTCTGGTGAAAATATCGCTTCAGCTGCCTTACTGGAAGAATGACTACACCTTCTTCGAGCACGGGATCGATGTTGACCCGGCCAACTTCATCTCTTACGACACCCTGGGCAACGCCTACTTTTATAATGGCGATTATGACAAGGCCCTGTCGTATTTCTCCAAGGCAATACAGGTTAGACCGCAGTACGTGTCCTCACAGACCGGCATGGGCAATACCCTCAACAAGCTCGGCAGAAACCAGGAAGCGGAAACGTTTTACCGGGAAGCCCTGAAGTTGAGTCCACAAGATCCCATGATCCACGAAAGACTTGCCTCTGTCCTCGCGGCACAGATGAAATTCAAAGACTCGATGCATGAATACAAGGCGGCCCTTGCCCTGAATCCCGGCTCGGCAGATTACCATTACAGCCTGGCGAACCTCCTGATGAGTATGGGTGATGCCGACCAGGCCGCCCGGTATTACCGCAATGTCCTGGCTCTGATTCCCGGCAATTTTCAGGTCAGGAACAAGCTTGCATTCGCATATGCGGCGTCCAACAGGCTTGATGCTGCCGCCAGGGAATATTCCGAGATTCTCAAGGTACAGCCTGATTTTCGAGAAGCCCTTGCCGGCCTCATTGCTGTAACCCAAAAGAAGGACCTCATCGAGAAAAAGATACGCTCAGCAGAGGCTGCACTGGGGAAAAACCCGGAAGATCTGCAGGCCGTGTACGCCCTTGCAGTCCTCAATTCGAGCAAAGGAGACTATGAAAAGGCCCTGGTCTACCTCGACAGGATGACATCCGCACACCCTGATGACCCTGATGCGTATTACAACATAGCCTGCATAAAGGCCAGGCAGAACAAGGTGGATGAAGCGGTGGGCAGCCTTCAGGCTGCTATCGGAAAGGGTTTCAGCAAGTGGTCCGTGCTCAGAAACGATCCGGACCTTGAAAACATACGGGGGACCGACTTTTACAAGAAGCTTATGCAGGACCACCCGTAAGATAGACGGAAAAGGGGAAGCCCGCCGGCGTGCCGGCGGGCTTCCCCTTTTGCTTATGGCCAAAGGCATTTCTCACCCTCAGCCTTTTTTCATAGGGTAAAGTATTCAGTTTGCAATATCGATCTTCAATTTTACGATGTTTGGTAATGTTGATCCCGTGGGCACGTGAAGCCCAAGGACATGCGTGCTGGTATTTGTATCAAATGATACATCCGATCCCTTGAGAAAACCGAGAAACTTATTTTTGCTTTCAATCTCATCGACCACAGCGAACCATAAACTGTCTTTTAATGCAATGTATGAATAGTGACGCGAATCATCACTGAACTTGGGAAGGGCAACGCCATCATAGATTTTCGATTCATTACCATCCATGACCACCAGCCACTTTTCCCCTTTCTTCGCCATATAGACCATGCGGCTCGAGTCCTTGCTGAACTGGGCTAGGGTGATAAAATCATATTTTGGACCTTCTTTTCCATCACGTACTATAAACCAGTTTTTCCCTTTCTGCGCCATGTAGGCCACATGCTTCGAGTCCGGACTGTAGACCGGCATGAAGACATTGTCATATTTGGCGCTTATCTTCCCCTTTTCATCGAGGGCGAACCAGTCGCTGCCATCACGATAGGATATGGTATAGCGTGAAGAGTCAGGGCTGAAAAGCAACTCCCTGACCTCGTCATAGGAATTCCCCTTGTTGCCGTTCATGACCATATAGGTCTTCTTACCATCTATGGCGAAATAGCCTATGGTCTTTGAATCAGGGCTGTACATGGGCATGGCGATATCGGAGTATCGCGGGCTTTCCTTCCCGTCCGAGACCAGTAACGCCTTGTCGTTGAGTTTGGCGGTATAGGCGAACCGCGATGAGTCGGGGCTGAAGGCAAATGCCCCGACCTTTTCATAAGCAGTCAATTCCTTTCCATCGTATACTACAAACATTTTCTTATTATTCGTTGCCGGATAAATGAGGTGTTTCGAGTCCGGGCTGAAGACGGCATATGATACCTGGTCATAGATCTTCCCGTCCACACCGTCGACAACCATGAGTCCTTTCTTGCCTTTCAGCGCGAGAAAAACAAAGCGTTTTGAGTCGCCGCTGAAGATCAGGTTGTATTTCGAAGGGACAAGATCATATTCACCGATCTCTTTCCCGTCCAGGACAACCGTATATTTCCCGCCTTTTTCAGCTATATAGGCAAGTCTTTTCGAGTCAGGGCTGAAAACCGGGTTGCCCACATTGTCGTAAGCCTTCTGCTCATTGGAGTCCAAGACCATCAGCCATTTATTGCCCTTTTTTGCCTTATAGACAAAATGCTTCGAATCAGGGCTGAAGACCGGGGTGCCCTTGCCGATTGAACTGTATTCCTTAAGGGGTTTTCCATCGTACACAACGCAAAACTTACCGGCCTTGTTGCGCGCAACGGTAGTCACATGATTGGAGTCAGGGCTTGGTGTGGCAGACTCCAGGTATATATCCCAGTCCTTTGATGGTTCGGCTATGATGTCTATCTTTTCTTTGAGTGTCTTGTTCTCTGCACATACAACCGAGCTTGACATAAGGGTGCAAACAACGAGAACCAACGTCAGATAACACACATGTCTTTTCATTCCTGATTCTCTCCTTTTTATTGATTCTATAATGATCTTCATTGAAACCGATGTGAGATATACAAACTTTTACTGAGGAATGCAACAACCCGGCTTACTGATGTCTTTTGCACTTTTGATATCGGCACGGATATGCTTATGAATCACTTCTTATCATACCACAAGACCTGTCATACCCTCGTTCTATCGAAAGAATCTACCATTTAAATATCTGGTTGATGGCAAACCACCACAAGTGCATCTCCTGGTGCACGTCAAGCCCTGCGTAAGGGTTATAAACGATATTGGTGAATACCGTGGAATTGTAGTTTACGCTTGAATTGCTCTTCACTGTCTTGTCGTTTAGTTTTATATAGGACACAACGATATTCACTTCATTCGGGTGCTCTATCTGCGTTTGCAGCTCTTTGAAATTTTTTGGTGAAGGCTTGGGCTTGTCATCCACCACAAGCCCTATGCCAGCCGAGTAAATCTTGAGGTCCGGGAAAGGCAACGGCCCGAAGAGATTGTTATGAACAGAAGTAGGCCTTGCATCATACCCCAAGCGCAGATAAAACTTGTTAACAGGTCTGATCTCCAACCCATAGGTCATATGCCAGGTGTTCTTGAAATTGTGCACAATAACCTGCGTATCAGGGGAATACCTATATCCGAGCATACGGGCAAACCGTAAGAGCTGGATCTTCTGGTCGAACTGAAACACCCACGCCTTCTGCACAGCCCAATCCGTCCAGTTCGCATCACAGGTCATTGTCAGCTGCTTGACAGGGCGCAGCTTGACGCCAAGCTGGACACGGGCCGGCCATGTCAAGTCCATGGTGGCTGTCCCTTTCTGGAAAGGCACTGATTTGTTGGGCAGGTCAAAGATCGCTGAGGTAATAATGGTCATGGGTGATCTGCCGAACCAGTCAACTGTTCTGCGGAATTCAGATCCGTAGGTGAATTTGAAGTTGCCTTCCATGTTTGCCTCGGACTCACTCTGATAACAGGCGCCGAAGGCAAACCAGTCATAGGGTTGCCAGAGCATGCCCAGGTTATAGGACGTGGTGAGGTAGTCTTCCATCATCATCTTGACATGGCCATGGGTTGCATACGCTGTCATCCCGCCATTGAACCAGGGTGGGGGTAACGTGAGCTCAGAGACTACAGGAATTTCGAGGCCCCTTGTTGACTCTCCGAGCGCCCCGGTCAGCGCACCCATATCATTGGGCGTCCTCATGTTCGTCTCGAGCATGAATACCGATGGCCCCAGCCCCACTGCCGCCCCGATGGATACGGTGTCGGTGAGCTGATAGGCAATAGCAGGGGTGATAAAGCTCATCCTTATGAAAAAGGCCTTCTGACCCAGATAACTGATCGGATTGCCCTTTGAGTTTTTCAGACCCGCACCAAAGGTTGCGAACTGACCAAAACCGAAGGTCCACCGGGAGTATTTCGGGTCGGGTGGTTTGTATGAAATCCCCATTCCCGGGGTAATGAGGTAAGGTATTTCTAAATCGATATAGGGGATGATTGTAAACCCGCTCGACTGCCTGCCTTTCATTCCGTCAAGCGGGTCTATCCCGTGGTTGAACCACCCGCCGAAGGGTGCCCAGGGTTTACCCGTTGTTGGGTCAATGGCCTGGTGATAGGAAACTTCCCTGAAGGTGTTAACATAACCGATGCCATTATCAAAACGGGTGCCAGGGATGGTCGCAAGGCCTGCCGGGTTATAATGTATGGCCATGGCCCCCGGCGGATAGGCCGTAACAGCACTTCCCATGGAGGATGCAAGGGGGCTTGTGACAAGCTGTTCATACAGGGCAGCAGATAGCAGTGATGGGATCCCCGGAATCGCTACCGTTAAGATTAAGAAGATAACACTGAACCTCTTCATCCGATAAGCTCCTCACATAACAAAATCAAATGGCACCCGTGCAGACAGCGAGAACCCGGCGCTTATGAGATTGTATCCGAGCGATACCGAGATAACAGTCTTCGGTGTCACCATTAATCCCATGCCTATTCCATATGTTGCTGAAACGCGGTCCCCACTCTTCTGGACGCTTTTTACTTCATTATATTTGTAGCTGGATGATTTCTGATATGAATAGTTGAAAGACATGTTGATGGAGTTCGCATAGGACATGGCATACCCCATTCCCATACCGAAGTTAATCGAACTACCCGTTTTCACCTCATCCAGGGTTATCTGATCCTGTACACGGTAGTTGAGATTTTTCTTGTCGAAGGGATAGGAATAACCAAGGCTCCAGAAGAATACCAGCGGATCAATCTGTTTGCTGAAACTCCCACCCGCCGAGAGCTGATATAACCCGCTGCCTGTGGAGAGCTCCGTCTTGGTGTTGATCTTGAACGGACTGCGCCCCGTTGGCAGCACCCCACCAAAAGTGTACGTGCCGTTTATGCCGAGAGGAAGCTTAAGCCAGGACCAGGCTGACGGGGGTTGCACGGCAAGCCCTATGGAAATATCACCGATATCCGACTGGTCAAGGCTATCGTCGGTGCCCTGTTTTGTGTACCGATAGACGATGGGGAGGTTCACACTTGTGGTGAGATTGTCAAGTATACTGTACGAAGTATATATGGAATGCGTAATGGTATGATCCGCCTGGCGCTGAAATTCCAGGGTTGTTGCCGATTGCGATGCTTGTGATTGAGAGATGAACGTCTCGGCCGGTGAATAGGCGTAGCTCAGGTTGTAATCAAGGGAAAAAGTGCCTTTCGGTGAAAGGGAATATTCCCTGCCCACGGCCTCGAGCACTTCTTTCTCTGAGTCAGTTTTCTCTTCTTCCGTTATCTCCAGGCTTTTCCTTGCCTTGCCTTCATCTTCAAGTTTTTTCAGCTGCTTTTCCAGGGTCTCTATCCTGTCAAGCAATTCCTGACTGTCCTTATTTCCCTGCTCCTGTGCATTCAGCGTGCTGATCGACAGGGTCAAGAACAACAAAACCATTCCAACCATACAAAAAAATTTCACAGCTTAATTACCCCCGGCATACTCTATTGTTAATAAGTGCCAATATATGTAACCTTACATGAAAACATGTGCAATTGTCACTTTATATTTACAGTCTTATAATACGTTCCACCTATGGATTCCGTTAGTTGACGCTGATCCGTCACTATTTGGGGCGGGAGGGTCTGTGTCATTGCATGCCGCGTCATGTCAAAGTCAATGATGCGCAGGTCTTCATCTTTCAAGGCGAGCGCCTTTAAGTGAACATTTTCCGTTGAGATGACGAATACGATGTTCTGGCTCCAGATTTCGCGGAAGGTTTCAAGGGTAAAGCTCGTATTGCCCCTGAACGGGTCTGCGAAAAAGATGTGGTTGCCGTAAATTCCGCGGAATACCACAAAATGCTTGTAACCGGCCAATTCTATGGGGATAATCCCGGGTTTTTTCAGAGACCTGATGTCATCAAGTTCGGCCTTATACCCGACACCCGTATACCCCAGCACCTCAACGAAACGCTTCATGTCCAGGAGGGAGAATGCCCTGCGTTCCTGTATCTTGTCCGCATCGCCGTATTGCATGAGCCCCTGGATCACCTGCTGTTCGGTTAATTTCTCACCGAGGTAAAAGTTCAAGAGGGTGGCCAGGGCCGCTGATCCGCAACTATAGTCAAATTCCTGCTTTACGACATTCTTGTAGGTGAATCCTTCATTGAGCGGCTTGACATTATTCCTGAGCGTCAGATTCTGCATGCCTGCCATGCCAGGTGTTGTTCTCAGCTCGCCCTTGGGTATGTCTCTCTGAGGGTGCATGATCCCCATGTATGTCATGAGAATGAAGAAACTGACAATGATCGGCATAGGGTTATTAGTGAAGTGGCTCAGTTTCCCGGGTTAAATCTCAAACCGAGATGGTGAACCGTGATGCCGTCAATGGCAACAGGGCCGAAATCATTTCCCCCGAGTACTACATCCACTACCCTGAGCGTGCCCTTCATGGGCAGGTTGACATATAACGATGTTGTTGAAGTTGAAATTTCTGTGGCAACATCCATGGTAGCAGGGCTCGGTTCAGCATGGATATTCCCGCCGAGTATATCGCCGACCCGGAACTGGCCGCTGAACACCCACGTGGACGGGTCGCTTTCAGGCGCACCGGCAGCGCTCTGGGCAAGGTGAATACCCTGTAAATTCAAGGCGCCTCCTGCTGTGTTGTAGGCATAGGTAAAATCCTGGGTAAGCCAGCTGGTGAGATATTCGAATTCTATTCCGCTGGTACCGGCCCCCAAGGGGGCTGACACGCCGAAATGGGCAGGGATCACCGTTGAGGTATCAAACACGATACTCCCAAGATCCTGGTTGGCGAAAACAAAGTTGCCGATTGACCAGGTTCGCGTGTTTATATGGTCCGACAGCTGGTAACCGATAAAGGTCCTCGTCAGGTTGTCGGTGGTGGTCTTTGTCCCCACATCGATGCTCATGGGGGAATCTTCCGGGCAGTCCAGCTTGAAATATCCCCCCGGGCCGGAGATGGAGAAGTTATTCATTTCAATCCAGTTGCCGTTGTCGGTGTCGGAAAATCGAATGGAATCGGTGGTGATATTTACCCCGAAATCACCATAATTGGCATTGATGCCCGCCTGGGCGCAGACAGAGGACAGCTCATCATCGCTGACAACGCTCATCTGGGCTGCAAGGATGCCGGGCGAAAGTGTTGTGACGGCCAATATGATTATCGCGATGAAAGGAATCTGCTCTAATCTCTTCATGCGGTTCTCTACCTTTTCAGTTCACTGCCTATTCAGTTGTATATAGAACATCCGCCACCCAATATCCAGCTTTTTCCATTTGTTATATCAATTATACAAATGCAATTAATGTGCCCAGATATCTATCCAGCTCCCGGCACGCACATCCAGGTTGACACCCGAGAGGTAGATATTCCCCAATGTGCCGGCGTTGGCGCTGTTCAGTGCCGCAACGCTGTCAAGCCGTACATTTGCCGTGATGGGCCCATGGAAGTTCAGGGTGGTCAGCCGCTGGAAAATAATGTGGAACACGGTAACCTGGCCTCCGCCTGCAGAGGCATAGACGCCTCCTCTGCTTGTGGTGACATCGAAGCTCACGGTCCCGGTCAATGTTACGGGCCCGCCGATTGTGAGGTTCTGGAGACCCAGGTAGCCTGCTGTCGAAAGGGTGCCAGGGGCCATCCACACCACGCCCCCGGTCCCGGTATTTCCGCCGGGCAGGCCGTCGCTGTCGCCCCAGGACAGGTAGCTCAGATCGAACTGGTCCACAATGACATTCATGGTCACATACACGGCGCTCGTAACCCCGATCCTCGGGTTGTAAAGATCAATATAGCTCGCAGGGTTGAAGTACGCTGCCATGGGACCGAGGTTCAGCGTTCCGACCTCTTGTGCAAGGGATGTGTCGGGGCCGAGGCCTACCCTCAAGCTCAGCGCGTCCAGGCTGACCTGGAGAGATCCGAGCCCGATCCGCACAAAGGTGGCGCCGTTATAGGTGACATAACTCGGATCATACCCGACATCGATGGTGATGGGCTTCAGATATGCCGTGCCGTATGAACCAGAGTAAACCGTGCCGTAACCGGTGCCGTAGTGGTCGGTCTCACGGGCCTTGATGCGGAGGTTCGTGAGGTTGAACCCGCTCACCCCGAAATAACCGGCGCCGTTGAGACCGGCCGTGGGCCAGTATTTGGATATGCCGTCCGCGTCGCCCCAGGCCAGGGTACCGATACCGATGTTCATGGTGACATCGGCATTGATGCTTACCCCTGACTGGCCCGTGACCGTGGAGAGGTCGGTATCCGATACAGGGGTCATTGCCCACAGGGAAAGCGGCATAAGGAAGAAGGCTAATAATATAATTGCTGTCTTTTTTCTTGTATTCATCATGGACTCCATCAATCTAACCTCCCAGCTATTTTAATTCATAACAAAGAAGAAAAGAAAGGAGACCGGGATACCCCGGTCCCCTTTCTGAGAAGCTGCTAAATTAATGAGCCCAGATATCAACCCAGCTGCCGCCGGCGATATCAAGGTTAAACCCGGTGATGTAGATGTCGCCGAGTGTGCCTGCATTGGCGCTGTTCAGAGCTGCCAAGGCGTCAAGCCTTACGTTGGCTGTGATCGGGCCAGCTACGTTCACATTGAACAGGTTCGGGAAGGAGATGTGGCATACCGTCAGAGAAGGTGCGCCATGGTTGTACACGCCGGCCAGCTGGTTGGCAACGTCGATTGCAACGGTGCCGGTGATGGAGATCGGGCCGCCGATAGAAAGGTTCTGGAGTCCGATGTAACCGGCTGAGCTAAGCGTTCCGCCAGCCATCCACACTACGCCGCCTGTGCCGGTGTTGCCGCCGGGCAGACCGTCGGTGTCACCCCAGGAGATGTAGCTCATGTTGAACTGGTCGATTACGATGGCCAGATCCATGCTCACGCCGCTTCCGCCGTGGGAATAGATGTCAACATAGCTTGTGGGCCTGAAGAAGATGCCGATTGCGCCGAGGTTGGCTGTTCCCATTTCCTGTGCAAGGGCGGTGTTTGGGCCAAGGGCTACGCGGAAGCTCAGAGCATCCAGGGTCACCTGGAGGGCGCCGAGGCCGAAGCGTACGAATGTGCGGCCGGCTGCATTGGAGCTGCCAACATCGATGGTGATGGGCTTCAGGTAAACGGTGCCGTAGGAACCGGAATATACCGTGCCGTAGCCAACGCCATAATGGTCTGTCTCACGAGCCTTGATCCTGAGGTTGGTGATGTTGAATCCGGTGACTCCGACATAACCGGTGCCGTTGATGCCGGCGGTGGGCCAATATGCGTTTACGCCGTCTGCATCGCCCCAAGCCATGGTGCCGATGCCGATGTTCATGGTGAGGTCGGCATTGATGCTTACACCGGACTGACCGGTTACATTAGAAAGATCGGAATCAGAAACAGGGGTCATTGCCCAAACTGAAAGGGGCAGTAAAAGGATAGCCAGAATTGTCATTACTCTCTTCATAACTTGTGCCTCCAAATTTATTTTTTTCTTAGCTGCTAAGTTCTTAACCAATTTTCCTTGTTACCTTTGGGTTTTCATTTGTTCGTTGCCGCTCCCAGGCATCACCTCCTTTATGTATTTTAGCTTATGGAAAAGCACAGGGCCGGGAGAATAAGTGCAGTGTTACTTTCTCCCACGCGTATCACACTGATATTACATAGTAACATATGCGCCCTGTGTGCTTTCATAACTTCTTCGTGCCCCTTTTCAGTTCACGGTTGCGTTTTTCCAGAAGAACTGCCAGCCGGTGTTCGCATTAAGCTGTATGTAGAACTCGTCAGTGTTGCTGTATACCGTCCTCGTGCCCATGGTGGTAATCCGGCGGCCATCTATCGACACTCCATCCACTATAACCGGTACCCCGGCTCCATCTTCAATGCGCCCGCTGAACGAGTTGAAGGTGGCGGATATTGGGCCGGTCATGAAAGGCGTACCTATCTTGATGTTTTCAAGAGTCCTTGCAGTGGGGCTGGTGATGTTTGTATAGCGTGCCTCAATATAAAGGCCATTGCAGACGAGATCCTCAGTTGAAGAACCGAATGAAACGTTGGTCCAATTTTCGTCCCAACCCATTTGATTCCCTAATTGATAATAGCCCATCTTGAGTGAATCGATCTCAGTGAATGTTCTTGCTTCTATATTAAAGTATGCCTTAACTACATCGCCTGCTATGGTGAAGCTGGAAAAACCTGCAGCGGTAACACTTGAGAGGTCATCATCACTCATCTCGACCATGGAGCAACTAGTGGACTGCTGCCTGTCCAGAATGTAATCATGTGACGCCATGTCCGTATCCTGTGCATCTATGGATGCATGAAGGATAGTGGACATCATGAGGAATACAGCTGTAGCCAGGACAAGTGTTATGAAACCTTTATTGATAGAATTCCATTTCATTTCATTAACGCCTGGTCTTAAAGGATATGTCGTTGTCATACGCCTTCAGTATCAGCAATAAGCATGCCACATAAAACTATCTATATTTCAACAAGTTATTATCTTTGTAAGGGGTGAATTTGGCAAAAAAGGAAAGATATTTCCATACCCCTGAGAAAACATTTTCAACTAATGGCCCCGACCCTTTGCGCATTGTAAGGGGCTTCCCCTGAATTATCCATGGCCTTGAATGGGAACGAACCATACGATCCCGGGTGCCATAACAGCGAAGGAGGCAATCCGCTTATCAAGCGGTTCCGGATTCCCCCTTCCGTGGAATGACACCCATGGACCATTACCATTGGTCCCTACTCTATAAAATCAGCGAGACCGGTGAGGGAGTAGCTTTTATCTTTGCTGGTTGCACCGATAGCCAGTGATTTTTTTGTTACCGTAATCCCGCTGGTGCTCGACTCCAGCACGTAGGTGGCAAGCCCTGTAAGGTTAATCGTATTGTTCAGCGACAAGTTCACATCGTACACATTCTTGGGCGTTTTATTTAAAGGGTTATAGTGTATCACTATGGTACCATTGAAGGTGTTACCTTGCTTGTCTTGACCAGATACTACTGCCCCTTTTGTATCTGCTGCATTGGGGGTTATGGTGAGGACAATGGTGTTATCGGGCTGGATTGCATTTTTTATTTCCCAATGTCCACCCATGTTATTAACATTCGGCGGGACATCATAGGTAGTATTATATATAAGGAAGAGGATCCCACTTTCTTGACTTTCTTGATTTTTCTTTTCATATAAATATGCACCTAAGGGCCCGATCTGGCTTTTACTTAGTGCTGCAAACCATACGGACAAGGATCGGGGTGACATTGCGCGGTAATCGAGGCCGGTTGTATTCCAGGTTATGTCCTTTAGATTCCCTACAAAATTCAAGGTCTGCTGGGTAAGGGGGTCTCCATCGGGGCTAATAAACTGTTTGTATTGACCAAGGTTGTTTTGCGCAACTAATTGTACCAGAAACTCCTCATTATCATCCTCATTAATTATACCAATGGTAAATAATGAACCCATGTACCCGACCCAGACACCCGAGATGTCTTGTCTTTCATATGGTTCTTCATAACTGCTTGTACCTGTTCCAGAGCTGCACCCCACAGTAAAGAGTATCATGAGGTTCATAAACATAATCAACCATTTGTTATTCATGACCCTTTTCATCTCATTCCCTCCTTGATTGAGAGAGATTATCATTTACTTATAGTATTATCTTGTTGTAACAGAATCAATAGATTCATTCTAGATTATATTCTCCAGATGATAATTGGTATCAAGGAGTGATTATGAAACACATTGCTCTTTTAATAACTGTAATAACTATATTAAGTATAATGCTGTTTTCTCCTGGGTGTAACGACAAGCCTACTACATCAGGTGGTATAGGGTTCTTCCCTACAATCGATCAGATGCAAATACTTAACAATAATGATCCCTCAAACCCAGTATTAGCTGGTACATTTAAGACTGGGGACAATATTTGCTTTAATATGCAGGCCGAGGACAATGACCAGAATATGAAAACCCTCTGGTATACCGTTTATCTTACTGCAACAGACACCATTTTCTCCGGTCCGGAAGCTATTGAACTGTCAAAACAAAACCAGGCTAATATGTTATACTACAAAATCGGCTCAATGCAGCTGACAGAACCTGCAGGGGTGTACAGTATTGATTTTGAGATAGAAGATGAGATGGGCAACAGGTCTAAGGTTTATATAATAGAATTAACCGTACTGTAATATGAATATGATGGAATATGTGAAACAAGTTTAGTTAGATCATTGACTTATTCAATACAGGTCACTTCTGAAAATTGGCACCTTGCCACGAAAAGCACTTTAGGAAACGAAGAAGGGAACCCTTTTGCAGAATTATGGTGCCAGGACTCGACGGTTGACAAAACGGTGCTAATTGTCAAATGCCTAAGTGCGCTTGCCCAAAGGTCTTCACCTATTTGAACTTCCTGAAAAGCACCCTTTACCGTGAAGAGCCATAAATTAGGGAGCAGTTATATAATTCGCATGGATGTGCAATTGTTTTCCTCTATTTGAGACGATCTTTTCCTCCACATATCGTTCAAAGATAATTTCACCTTGATTTATTACATGATATCAATGGCCTGGAAATTATCTTGCTGGAATATTTTTTGCTACAAATAATTATTGATTAACTGACAATAGTGCTTGGCCATTATTTTATAATTTTATAGGATCATGTTGGTAATTTGCAATTGGATCAGTATATTGAAATAATTAATGGCTGTTCGCAACCAATGTTCAGGAGGCTGGAGAATGAAGAAGATTATTGTATTTGCATCGCTTTTGATATTAGCTTTAACCAACATCATATCGGCCTCCGAAGGAGACCAGCTTCCCCAGTCTATCATGGAGGGTCAAACAATCTCTAGCCAGCTCTCATCTTCAACAAGTGATCTTAGCGACACCTTATTACCCGCCCCATCCGGCGAGATGGTTGGCGAAACCAATAAAACTCAAGAGGATTTAGCCCATGAGGGGCTTGCATCTGCCCCGCAGAACAAGGGCATTCTACAGTATCTTAATATATTCAGTATATTCAAAGCCGACAAGGCTGTAACATCCCCTATCACAAAAAAAGAACTTGCTCCCTCACGCGAACCGGACATCACGTCTCTTCCCTCGGCTGTTCATGAAGGTACTGATGGTAAATCTTCTCAAGGCTCGCCGGATCAGCTTACCCATCAAGCTCTTTCCTCTGATATTCAAGGCAAAAACACCTTTGGTTTTATCAAACCGGATGATGCCATGATGGTGCAGACCCCGGTGAATAAAGACAATAAAGCATATGGTGCTGCAGCATCTCTATCACTTTCGAGGGATGCAGAAAAATTGAGCTACCAGGGCTTGCCCCGGACCGACCCTGATGATATTTCTCATCAGGCGCTCGCTACAGAGATTCAGGGCAAAAGCATCCTGAATGTCTTTGCATCCAGCCGCGCGGCTGATAATCAAACCCTCTCAGCACAACAATCTTCTATAACCGGCCCCGCGCAGAGTGACCCTACTGCTAAGGGCAAGCAGCTCCTGATTGCCCAGAAAGGTTCCGATGACCTGTCGCATCAGGCTCTCGCAACTGCTGTTAAGGATAACGACAGGTTTTATTTTATCAAGACCGGTGGGGCTGTTCCCATCTTTGACAAAACATTCCGTAGTTTTTTAGATTATGGTGCCTCCGTGTCCTTAGGTGCCGGCAAGAAATTCAATGAAAACCTTTCGCTGAGCGTTTCTCTCGGCATGATGTTGCTTACCGGGGACTGGTCGGTAGGAGGGGACAGACAGTCCATTGAAATAGCCGCTGAAGAATGGGCACCCGGGATCTATAGTGATCCGGGCCAAACCACTATTATTGCTGAAGAGTTGCCGGAAGAAAACCTTGGCATCGGTTATCATAGTGAAGGTGAGGCCATAATTACCAGTGCTGAATCATTGAAAAGGATCGATGTACACACTGACCTCTATCTGTTTCCCATAACCTTGAATGCCCTGTATAAATTCCATCCTGTCGGGAAAATCACACCCTATGCAGGCGGCGGGCTTGGATTCTGTATGGCAACCCGCGACTCAGACAGCAGGGCGCTTAAGAGCAAATATTTCAATGGACCCGAGTATGGGATCCGCCTGAATAATTCACAGACAAGAAACGGAATGCTCCTTAATTTTCTGGGCGGCTTCAATATCCCGGTATATAAAAATATGACCTTTATAGCAGAAGCTAATATGACTTATTTTGACCTGAAGAATTTCGATCCGATCCTTGAAATTTCCGTTAAAAGACCCCAAAATCCTTCAAACCTGGGTGGTAATGACGTATCCACCTGGAGTTATGAAGATCCTCTGCGAATCGGGGTCTTCAGTCAGGAGTTTGTAGGCAATTTTTTTATTGGCCTTGTCATGCCTTTTTAACGGCAAAAGGGGATACAGTTGCAGCGAAACACATAAACCAACTGATACCTTGTTCATAAATCCATGTTAAGTTATATCTATCGCTAACTCTCAAGGTATTCATATATGATATATGGGATGAGATTGATGTATACCATACTATGTAACTTATGCTCATCTTTTCGGAGGACACACTGATGTCTGAAAACCCGCCATCGAAAGATTTTCTCTTGACTGTGAGTAGTAATGACAGGCCGTTACCGACAGAAGACGACTTACGGATAAAAGATTATGCCATCGCCTCTTCAATAAATGGCATTGCCATAGGAGATCTGAATGGTGTGGTTACCTATGTGAACAATGCCGCGCTGAAAATGTGGGGTGCTGACAATCCCTCCGAGATCATCGGCAAATCGGCTACTGTCTTTGCCCAGTCTGAACAGGAGGCCATTACCATAATGCATTCAGTCCTGGATCGGGGTGAGTGGTCCGGAGAAATCACCGGGAGACGTAAGAATGGCTGGCCCATCACCGTGCTTATGTCTGCAAGTCTTTTGCGGGATGATGCCAATCAGCCTACATGCATGATATGCTCCTTTGTTGACATAACTGACCGGAAAAACATAGAGGAGGAACTCAGGGTCAAAGAGAGCGCCATAGCATCATCCATTAATGGAATTGCCATCGGCGACCTCCTGGGGAATGTAACCTATATCAACAATGCTGCCCTGAAGATGTGGGGTACAAGTGAGCCCTCTGATATAATAGGCAAGCATGCAACCGTCTTTGCCCAATCAGAAGCTGAGGCCCTGGATATCATACACACTGTCCTTGAAAAAGGACAGTGGTCTGGCGAAATAACCGGCAAGAGAATAGACGATTCCCCCATTACCGTTCACCTTTCTGCCAGTCTGGTTCGCAATAAAAGAGGTGAACCCTCCCATCTCATGTGCTCCTTTATCGATTATACGGAACGAAAACGAATAGAAAACGAACTGAGGATAAAAGACTATGCCATAGCCTCATCCCTCAATGGCATCGGTATCGGTGACCTTGCGGGTAACACTATTTACGTAAATGCAGCCGCACTGAAAATGTGGGGTGCGGATGACCCTTCAGAGCTCATTGGAAGGTCTCCTTTGGACTTCGCTGATTCCCAGGAAGAGGCCCTGAAGGTATTCGAAGAATTCATGGAAAAGGGCGGATGGTCAGGGGAGATCAGCGGAAGAAAAAAAGATGGCTCACTGATCACGGTACTTCTCACCGCAAGCATAGTGCGCGATGAAAAGGGTGAGCCCATCTGCACTATTG